>CAZSGT010000405.1:0-2660 GCA_964606215.1 uncultured Lachnospiraceae bacterium | reverse complement strand
ACTCCTTATAAAAAATAAAATACTAACAATAGTTACCAGTGTAAATGGTGGCAGTCTAATCTATGTAAAGGTCTCATTTAAGCATGAAAACGGTGCTTTGCACCGGCAAAACATAATATGCCACCTACATCATCGTACTATTTTACAATACATATAATAAAATTGTCAAGACTGTGTATTTGTGTTAGAATGAAAAGCAGAGAAAGTATCATACTATGACTATATCAATGGTATGATGGCAGTTTGGGTTTACGTTGTGAAATGGAGAGGGTTATGCGAAAAAAATCACATGTATCTTTGGCAAAGTATATTGTGCGCAGTGAGGGTATGGAAGATTTGTGGGCACATAGAGGTTCTTTATATCTGGGAAGTGTTCTTCCGGATTGTACACCGGCTTTTTTAACAAGGAAGCACTCTGTGGAGGAATCTTTTCATGTTTTGGAAAAAGAGCTTCGCAGACTGAATGAGAAATTTGATCCGCAGAAAGGTTTTAACAGATATTTTTGCAGGCATCTTGGGATTATTACCCACTATGTATCCGATTACTTTACCTTTCCACATAACAGCAATTATGGCGGGAATTTAAAAGAACATTGTTTATACGAAAAGGAATTGAAACACCGATTGCGGGAATATGTGAAAAGTGATGAGGCAGTGCAGGTGCGGACAGAGACCATACGATTTAAAAGCATAGAGGAAATTTTGCTTTTTATACGTAAGATGCACGGACAGTATATGCGGCAGATGAGTGCAGTCAAACGGGATATTCAGTATATTGTGTCCTTGTGTTTTCAGGTTGTGGATGCAATTTTGCAGTTTTTTGAGAACAGGAGCGGAAATGGCATACAAATATGTTACCTTTAGTTTTGATGATGGAGTGACACAGGATCGGAGGTTGGTAGAGTTATTTAACCGGCTGAATATCCGCGGAACTTTTAATCTTAACACAGGGATTCAATCGAAGGACAGCCAGTTTGATATCGGGGATGTCCACGTACATCGAATGAATCAGGAGGGGTTGGATTCATTGTATGCGGGGCATGAAATTGCGGTACATGGCAGAAGACATCTGGCGCTTACGGAGTTAACCAGAGAAGAGTTTAACGAAGAGATTGTGGGGGATATACAGGCAATCCGGAAGTTGTATGACAGAACGCCGACAGGTATGGCGTACGCATACGGTGCGTACAACGAGGAAGTGATGGGATGGCTGCGGGAAACCGGACTCACCTACGCCCGTACGGTGGAGCAGACGGAACGGTTTGATTTGCCGGCAGATTATATGGCATGGCATCCCACCTGTCATTATCACAATGAAAAGCTCATGGATTTGCTGGAGGAGTTTGAGGCGGCACAGCCCTCACATCCCATACTTTTTTATGTCTGGGGACACAGCTACGAGTTTGATGTACACGGTGATTTTTCCCGGTTTGAAAGTTTTTGCGAGAGGGTGGCAGCAAACCCGGAGATACATACCGTGACCAACGGAGAGTTTGTGAAAATGATGGGGAAGATTTGAAGAAAACAAAAAATAAATGACTTAGGTATTATAGACTTTGAAACAGCCTAAAACGAAAAGTCTGTCACTCTGGCGATTGGAAATCGTCTAAGTGACAGACTTTTTTGCTCTATAGGAAAGTAATCGTTTCACGACTATTCCTATAGAGCAAAAAACGCTCCGCGAGGATGCGCACGCAAATGCAGATGTAAAATGTCGCAAATGCGTGTTTCTCATCGTTTATCGAATAGAAAATTACTCTGTTTCCGGCTCAATGTCTTCGTCGTTTTGTACACTGAGAATCTGGCGTTTTCTTGCCATTTCATCGCTGTCCAGATATTCATCGTAAGTGGTGATTTTGTCGATGAGGCCATTTGGAGTAATCTCGATAATCCGGTTTGCCAGTGTCTGGATGAACTGATGGTCCTGGGAAGTGAAAAGCACCACGCCAGGGAATTTAATCAAGCCGTTATTCAGTGCGGTAATGGATTCCATGTCCAGATGGTTGGTAGGCTCGTCTAAAAGCAGGATGTTGGAGCCTAAAATCATCATTTTAGAAAGCATGACGCGGACACGCTCCCCACCAGAAAGTACATTTACTTTTTTGATACCGTCTTCACCGGCAAAAAGCATACGCCCCAGGAAACCGCGGACATAGGTGACATCTTTTTCCGGAGAGAAGGGCATCAGCCAGTCCACGATAGTATCGTTACAGTCAAATTCTTTGGTATTATCTTTGGGGAAATAGGAAAAGCTGGTGGTAATCCCCCATTTATAATTTCCTTCATCCGGTTCAATTTCTCCGGAAAGAATCCGGAACAGGGTGGTAGCGGCAAGGGTATTGCTGCCCACAAATGCGATTTTGTCATCGTGTCCCACAATAAAGGAAACATCGTCAAGCACCTTTACACCGTCGATGGTTTTGGAGAGATGTTCCACCGTCAGCACCTCGTTACCGATTTCACGGTTGGGGCGGAAATCAATATATGGATATTTACGGCTGGATGGACGCATCTCATCTAACTGGATTTTTTCCAGGGCACGCTTGCGGGAGGTTGCCTGTTTGGATTTGGAAGCGTTGGCACTAAATCGCTGGATAAATTCCTGCAGCTCTTTAATCTTTTCTTCCTTCTTTTTGTTGGCCTCTTTCATCTGCTTAATC
>CAZSGT010000404.1:0-2661 GCA_964606215.1 uncultured Lachnospiraceae bacterium | reverse complement strand
GTGAGATTGCGAAAGCAGCCTACAATGACAGGAACAGTAATTATGGTTGGAATGTTGATCATATTTTACCTCTATCAAGAGGTGGCAAAACAGCAGATTATAACTTGATTTGTTGTCATATTCTAACCAACGACGAGAAGGCGGACAAATTCCCATGTTTTAAAGCCAACGCAAAAAAATTTGAGATTCAAAAGAGGCAGAATCACTATGAGATTATCGCAAGGGATGCTGTTCAAAAGGAGGAAGGCGATGATGTCGTAAACTTCCTAGACGTAGCGCAGGGACTTAAATGTTGGAAACAATGTAAGTCTAATAACAGAAAAGTTTTCATTGGATATATTAAAATCAGAGTAGAGATATCCAATGAATCTAATCAGCTTCTGGAAAGATATGAGAAATTTTTATTTGAGCTATTTGATACGGAAAGCATTTTTGCTGAGGATATATACTCGTATGGTAGGTATAATTTGTGGAGCCAACAGCGAAATCGAGCATATATCTTTACTGTCATAGTGGGTAATGTTCCAACAAAAGAAGACAAAGAAAATCTTCTTGATGATTGTGTGACATTAAATACTTATAATAATTATTTTATAAGCAAAACAGGGTTTAAAGATATTCAAATTGTTTGTGGGCTGGAGTGTTATGATAGCTGCTTTGAAATGTCCTTGTACTGCAAAAAAGATATTGTGGAAAAACAAGTGCAGTTTAGTGTACCATTGGCAATTGATGAACTTGTGAAAAGCAATACGAGTGCTGAAAAGGATCTGAAGAACATTTTTCCCCAACACGGGTTTTATCCTTATAATTTCACATTTACAAAACTCAAAAAAAATCTTGAGAAATTGATTTGAAATTTAATCAGAAGTATTATTTGGAAACCTTTTGAAGAGATGCCGGGCAACAGGTATCTCTTTTGAAATGCGAAGCATCTTCAAGGTGCTTAGGATTTGGAGGAATGTTTGTATGGAAGCGGCCAGCATTATGTAGATAAGGTGGTTAAGGAGGAAATCATAGATGATTGATATTGACAATATGTCCAGTAACACAATATTAAAGGAACAGTACAAAAACACAAATAATCTTAGACTGCGCAAAAGCTTACATGAAAAATATAGTGTCAATAAGGTTGGATTTCAAAAGTGGATGTTTGAGCAATATCCCTTTCGTGAAAAGATGAAAGTCTTAGAATTAGGAAGTGGAAGAGGGGAACTGTGGAATTACTATTTTGAAGATGATATGCTCCAAGGATATGAAATGGATATTACATTATCGGATTTCTCAGATGGAATGGTGGATTACTTGCGGCAAAGTTACCCGGGCAAGAGAATAGCCATTAAGAAAATAGATATATTGGATATACCGTTTGGGGAAGATACTTTTGATTTGATTATAGCGAATTCCATGTTGTACCATGTGAAGGATATTGAGTTGGCACTTTCCGAGGTAAGGCGGGTTTTGAAAAAAGATGGCTGGTTTTATTGTTCGACATTGGGAATGAATGGAATGACACAGTATTTATATCATGCATTAGATGAACTTGGCATTCCATATAATCATGAATCCAATATATCTTTTACGCTGCAGAACGGAATGCAACTATTAAAAAAGCAGTTTAGCAAAGTGGAGCGATGTGATTATGAGGATGCATTAGAGATTGATAAAGTCGAGGATTACTTAGAGTATATTTATTCCATGTCTTCCCTGCAGGGGCTTGACCGGGAAAAGTATGCTGTTTTACTGAACTACTTTAATTCCAAAAAAGTAAATGGATATTTACATGTACCAAAGGAATATGGAATGTTTGTGGCTGGCGAAGAGTGATGTTCGCACAGGAGATAGAGGGAGTTAAGTGGCAGAGTCTAAGGGGCATGGCGGTGGTCATGCCCCTTAGACTTTTGTATGGGATTTAGTTTTTTGAAAGTATAGGAGTTTGCGCTTAAGCTCGTGCTCAGGCGTTGGGAATCTTCAGTACCTGCCCGATGCTTAAGGCATCGCTGGTCAATCCGTTTAAGTTTTTGATGGCGATGACTGTCGTGTTGTATCTGCGCGCCAACTGCCAAAGCGTATCCCCGGAGCGGACGGTATACTCGAAATACGGGGCGGGTGATGCTCCTGCGGAAGGAATTTTGAGTATCTGGCCAATGCTTAGATTGTTGTTAGGCAGTCCATTCAAATTTTTTATTGCGTCAACTGTCGTACCATATTGCTGGGCCAACTGCCAAAGTGTATCTCCCGGACGGACAACATATTCAAAATACGACCCGCCCGAAGATTCTGTTGCAGGAATCTTCAGTACTTGGCCGATGCTTAAAGCATCGCTGGTCAGTCCATTCAGCCGCTTGATTGCGTCAACCGTTGTGTTATATCTCTGCGCGATCTGCCAAAGCGTATCCCCGGAACGGACAACATATTCCGTAATGCCAGCATCGGTGCCAGGCGGAATCACATTTTCTATTCCCAGATAAGTATTATATAGCGCCTGCCATGTGAGCGGTCCCACCGTGCCATCGGGTGTAAGTCCGGCAGCGCGCTGGAATGCCGCAACAGACTGCTGTGTTCCCCTTCCAAAGTTTCCGTCTTGTGCCGGAGCTGGAATCGCAGAGTTAAATTCGGCTGCCACATTCAAAAGATACTGCAGGGTAATGACATCCTGCCCTG
>CAZSGT010000403.1:0-2662 GCA_964606215.1 uncultured Lachnospiraceae bacterium | reverse complement strand
TAGAGCACTTCACTCGTAATGAAGGGGTCGTCGGTTCAAGTCCGATTTCCAGCTTAATATGTCATGTTAAAGGAGTTTCGCAGAGAGAGACTCCTTTTTATGTGTCTGGAATTCTTTCGTGCAGGTAACATATATACTTGCCAGATTTTATGTGTTAAAATAAACATATCCCATAAGAGGATACCCTATAGTGGATGAAATAGCAGAAACAGTGCCAAAATGCAGGACGGAGGATTGGACATGGGAAAACGGGAATTAGAATATTATGCAACATTAGGACCATCCAGCAAGGATGGGAAAGTGATGGAGGAGATGTTTCGGGTCGGTATGACCGGGGTAAGGGTAAATACCTCACACAGCACATTGGAAGAAATGAAAGACTGGCTGGCAGAATATTTTAAAGCGGCCAAAAAATGCGGTGTGAAAGAGCCCAAGCTTCTGATGGATTTGCAGGGGCCGGAACTTCGCATCGGTAAAATTCCAAAAGGGATTTCCCTAAAAGAAAAGAAGAAAATCCGCATTGGAAAGGGCGGTATCAAAGTACCAAAGGCAATTCTGGCAAATTTAAAGAAGGGCAGGGAAATTTTGCTGGATGACGGCATGATTCTCCTTATGGTAAAGAAGTGCGAGGAAAATTACGCAGACTGTGTAGTGTTGCGGGGAGGAAAACTGGAGAGCAAGAAAAGTATCACGCTTCCGGGAATTAAGCTGGATACTCCGACGCTGACCAAGACAGATTTGGAAAATATATCCAGAATCCAGGAAAATAAAGTGACGGGCGTAATGCTGCCCTTTGTGCGCAGCGGGCAGGACGTCAAGAACCTTAGAGATGCGTTAAAAAAGGAAAAGTGTAAAGATACGAAGATTTATGCCAAGATTGAAAATATTGCCGGCATGGAGTGCATAGAAGAAGTGGCAGAGTATGCAGATGAGATAGTGATTGCCAGGGGAGATTTGGGAAATGATATGCCTTTGTGGGAGCTGCCGGCAGCCCAGAAAAAGATTGCGGCTGTCTGTAGGAAGAAGGAAGTTCCTTTTTTGGTAGCAACACAGCTGCTGCACACTATGGAGGAGAATGGCGCCCCAAGCCGTGCGGAGGTTTTGGATGTATTCAACTGTGTATTAGACGGTGCTTCCGGTCTTATGTTGACAGGAGAGACGGCAAAAGGAAAGCATCCGGTGTCCGCCATGGGATATATGGTGAATACAGCAAAGGAAGCGTTGAGGTAGTCATGGCAGGAACAATGGTGCATTTTACGGTGGCGTACGAGCTTATGAAGCCATTTTTGGGCAGTCTGTGGGAGGGAAGATACTATGCGGGCAGTGTGGCGCCGGATGGTATTCACTGCAGGGAAGGATATGTGCGTTCCATGAAAATGATTACGCACTTTCGGGAGGGAATCCCGGATGATGATTTTCACAGACCGGAGATGTATGAAGTGTTTTTGCATCGTCTGGAAGCTTTTATGAGAGAGCGGGAAGACTGTGGAGCGGATATGCAGCCGGTATATTTGGGATATCTTGTCCATGTGCTGACAGACGCCTATTTTGTCCGCACAATACGGGAGGAATTTGTGGCCTCCATGGCAGCGGAAGGGAAAACGGTCAAAAATGAAGCTTTTTTCCAGGAGTTTACTTTTGATGTAAACCAGATTGATTTCTGGCTGTCAAGAGAAATGCCGGTTTTACGGGACATTGAAAGCTGTATATTACAGAATCCGGCGATAGAGGTGCCGGGATATCTTACGAGACAGGAGTTATCAGACAGCAGGGACTGGATATGGCAGATGTATTTCGAGGGGGAGCGGACGGTAGAACAAACCAGACATATTCCATTTGCAAGGATTCCAGAGTTTATCCGTCAGTGTGCCCGGTGGATAAAGGAGCAGGAGATATACGGATACTATAAACGTATGTATGACAGGCGGTAGATATACAGACACGCAACGATGAGAAGAACGCAAAAAAGAGTTTCGTTTACGAAACTCTCGCGCTGAGCGCGGTCGCAAAAGCGACATTTTCCTATTCGCGCGAGTGCGCATCCAGCAGGGTATTTTACTGTCTAGGAAATTTTTTCCTAGACAGTAAAATACCCCATATAAACAACAGGATTATTATCTGAGTAAATACATCTTGTGTATCTCTCACAAATCACCCACTTTTCAGCGATAGCTGAAAAGTTGTTTATATGAGGTATTTGTTTTATCTATTTGTAATCTATTCTCCTAATTCTCTCAGCCTGCGGTTTGCCTCGCTGACACGGGAAGAATTTGGATAATCATTAATAATCTGATTATAATACTCTTTTGCCTTTTCTGCATCGGACTGCTGTTGGTAACAACGTCCCAGGAAATACATGGCATCTGTATTATCCTTGTTATATTTTAATGCCTGTTCCAGTAATTCAATCGCTTTTTCATAATCGCGGTGACCGGAGTATTCCCCTTCGCCATTGTAGGCATCCCTGCCTTTTGAAAAAGCCTTGTCCGAAGCAGCGGCAAAGGTATCTTTTTGTATCGTTTCATAAAATTCCCTTGCAACATCGCTGGATATCTTATCTTTATTAATTGCAGATAATTTTTCCGCTGCCTCTTCCTTATTTCCCTTTTGAAAACTATTATAAGCATCTAACAGTGCATCATAGTTATCCTGAATCGAAGTC
>CAZSGT010000402.1:0-2668 GCA_964606215.1 uncultured Lachnospiraceae bacterium | reverse complement strand
ATACAGGTCTTAGAAAACCTAATAAAGCAGATCACAGGCATATTCAAATCCAGTATAATTGCCTGCATATCCGAATCTTTCTCCAGATACGCCAACGCATCCTTCCCATTTGCAACAGCAGCTATTGTAGTAAATCTCTCGTCTGCATCTATTATATCAGATAGAACCCTTCTCATAAGTGCAGAATCATCAATTATTAAAATTTTTTTTCTCATTATACCGTCCCTTTTTCTCTGCTTATTTTTTTACGTTCCTGCTGAAAAATATATTTGATAATAGTCTCTCTCTGCGCTTCACCGATTTTTACAAATTGAATACGGTTGTCGTACATTCCTCTACGGTTCATTATCTCCTCGGAAGACATCACAATTCCTTTTAATTCCAACTCCGCATCCTCATCCTGGACCTGCAGCTGCACTTTTATCAAAATATATGCATCCTTTTTCAGGTGGCTATCGGAATTAAAACGAATACCGCCACCACTGATATCAATCACTGTACCCGTTGCAAGCAGGGCTCTGATATCTGCCAGTTCCACCTCATCCTGAAGACGCTCCTGCTCACTCTCATACTGGTCATTCCTCAGACGGTTTTCCAGTCGTTGCTCCTCCGGCTCAATCAGGCGGTACTTCATCTCCATCACACAGTCCATACGGTAGTATTCCCGACGCTGATTTTTCTCAATCTGTGTCAGTACCTTGCATACGAGAATATAGATATTTCCTTCCTTTAAGCGGTCAACCACCTCTGCCTTGCACTGGTAAATTCCGGAATCCGTATAAAACCAAACCAGATAGGTCTCGCCAACTCCAAGAAGAATCACCCTCCCCCCCTCAAAAGGCATAGACAGACGCAGCATGCCGTCTTCCATTTCATCGATGACCTTGCTGTTAAACCGCTTTGGCGGGTCAACCGGTTTACCAAAGGCATCTTTAATACGAATAAGCTCCACCTTCTCGCCTATTGAAACAACGTTATTATTCTTCATATGCATCCCCAACTTTCTGGTAATTATTTTTTGATAGATTTCAATAAATTTGCAAATATCTCTTTAATGCCCTTGCGTTTTCCCGTTTCTGTCTCCTGCAGATTTTCCAAAATCAACGCCAGCTCCATAATTGCCCTTGCGGATGGTGCATTGGGATATGTAAGACTTAACGGCTGCTGTTTCATTACCGCTTTTTGAATATGGTCGTCCTGTGGTATCATTCCCAGGTATTCCAGCTGAATCCCCAAAAACTTATCTACCACCACCTTTAACTTCTGATACAGCTCCCATCCCTGTTCCTCGGAAACGGTTCGGTTGCCTATCATCTTAATACTAGCGTCCTTGGGAATAAAATCCTCCCTGCGGCGCAGAGTCTTCATCAGTGCATAGGCATCCGTAATCGAAGTGGGCTCCGGCGTTGCCACCAGTAAAATCTCTGTACTGAACGCCACCAGCTCCAACACAATATCGGAAATGCCCGCACCGGTGTCAATAATAATCACGTCTGCAAACTCATCCAGCGCATTTAACATATGTACCAGAGACCGCACCTGATCTCCTGTAAGGTTCGTAAGCTCTCTGATGCCGGAACCACCAGATATAAAACCGATATCTCCCGGTCCCACCGTTATGATATCCTGAATGGACTTTCCTTTAAACATCAAATCTGCCAGCGTATATGTGGGACGGATTCCCAGCATAACCTCCACGTTTGCCAGGCCAAAATCCGCATCCAATATGACCACACGCTTGCCAAGCCTGCTGAGCTGAATCGCCAGATTCACAGAAATACTGGACTTTCCTACGCCACCTTTTCCACTGGTAACCGTAATGACTCTAGCTGTACGAAGCTGCTGGTTGTCTTTCTTTATTATGTTTCTTAACTTTTCAGCCTGGTCCATTAGCTCTTGCCTCCCAATAACTGCTTCGCAATCTTTTGTGCATTGATAGTTCCAATGTCATCAGGTACATTCTGTCCCCATGTGGTATAAGATAACGGTGCCCCTGTCATCATACGGATATTATAGATATTTCCAATCGTATCCGTCTCGTCAAGTTTGGTAAAAATCAGGTTATACTTCACAATAGAACGGTATGTGTTAGCTATTTTCTTTAAATCACTGTATTTTGTGGTGGCACTTAATACAAGATATGCTTCTTTCTTCTCATCAGACACAGTTTTAAGGAGATTCTGCATATCCTCCTTCTGGGCACTGTTATTATGAGAGCGTCCTGCCGTATCTACAAGCACCAGATCAAAGTCCTTAAACTCTTCCTCCACCCCCTCCATTTCATCTGGAGAATATACAACCTTCAGGGGAACTCCCAAAATATTAGCATACGTTTTCAACTGTTCCACAGCAGCAATGCGGTATGTGTCTGCCGTAATCAAAGCTAATTTCGCCTTTCCATCCAGTTTAATGGTAGACGCAATTTTCGCGATGGTGGTCGTCTTTCCCACACCAGTAGGTCCTATAAAGAATACAAACTTTGTCTTTCCCTCTTCTACCTTAATGCTGGCAGGCTTTCCCATCTTTAATACCAGTTTCTGGTAAACACTGCCGAGGATATTATCCAGTGTGGCATCCTTGGAGATACCGGTTTTAATTTCACCAAACACCTGATCCGCATAGCAGGCGTCCACTTCATTGTTCATCAGCTGATTCCGGATAATCTGAA
>CAZSGT010000401.1:0-2674 GCA_964606215.1 uncultured Lachnospiraceae bacterium | reverse complement strand
ACCTCCCTTTGTAAAAAAAAGAATTTCCTATATTCTATACTACTCTGTATTGCCGTAATTGTCAATACATTTCGCATTCAGAAATGTATAAAAAAAGTTTAAATTTTGGGTTTCCAGATAAAAAAAGTGAGATGAAATTTATTTAAACAATTTGCGGCAAAAAAAACAGTTTTCATGTATAATATAAATGGAGCTAAAAGAGGGTGAATCAGAAACGAAAGGTGAAATGATTATGAAAAAAGTTATAGCAGCTATGGTGTTGATGTTGGTTTGTTTTTGTATATTACCGCCAGCTGACGCTGACGCCAAAGCCAAAGAATATTCCGGATCATGTGGGGAAAATGCCACGTGGCATTGGGACAAAAGTGGGAAACTTACCATTTCCGGTACTGGCGCTGTGACAGAAATGGGCTGGAAAACTATCTATAAATCATTAGATAAAAACTACATAGATCCAGAGATAAATGGATGCGGATACTACGGAGAGAGTAAATTCATAAAATCTATTATCATTACAGATGGGATTACAGAAATTGGAGACTATATTTTTAATCGGTGTGGGATAAAAGAAATGTATATTCCCGATAGTGTAAAAAAAATTGGGAAGGGTGCGTTTGGTCACTGTGTTGATTTGAAATCCGTCCGTCTGCCGGAGGAGTTGATGCGCATTGAAACAGATGCATTCAGGGATTGTCTTTCCCTGACAAAGATTACCATTCCCTCTTCAGTTACACGGATTGGCGGAGGAGCATTTGCAGGCTGTTATAATCTGAAAACGTTTGAAAATCTGTCTGACCAGACCTATAAATTGGAACGGGCAAAGGGGAAAATTACATGGAAGGTTGGGAAAAAGAAGGTTACGAAAGTTTCTGCCGGACAGACTGTAAAATCCACAAGAAAAAAGTACAAAATTAAGTATGTGTTAAATGGCGGAGAGTTAGAGGGGAAAAAGAAAACATCATATCAGTTTTGGGAAGACGTAAAACTCCCAAAGGCAAAGAAAAAAGGTTATGTATTTTTGGGCTGGAGCAAGAGGGGGGATTCAGAATCCGTTTTGGACAGAACTACATGGGGAAATTTGAAACTGCATGCGGTGTTTAAAAAAGTATCTATAAAAAAGATAGCTGGGAGAAGAATCAAGGTGAGTGCCAAGCCTGCCAATACAACGCTGGTAGTACAGTATGATACACAGAAAGATTTAGACAAATATGGTTTTTGGACTGAAGACAATGGGTTTAAAAGTACAATGGGAACATATGCAGTGGATGATAACGATGATGGTGAGATTGTTACAATGAAAATGCAAAAAGGGAAAACCTATTATCTCCGCTGGGGATTGAACTGTGATGAGAAGGGCGGCACACATTGGTTTGGCAAGAAGAAGATAAAAATGTAGTATTTGGCATACCTGCCCGGAAGACTATAATAATACCCATGAAAATATTTACAGATAGAATGGAAAATATATATGCCATGGCAAAACCGGAAGCTTTGTCTACAAGGTAACAAAGGCTGCTACGGCGAAGACGGCTGGTACATTGACAGTGGCTGCCCTGTCTGACAAGGACAAGAAGGCAGGTAAATTATCCGTTTTGACAACAGTAGCCATTGATGGTTATAAATATAAGGTGACAAAACTGGGCAATAATGCGTTTAAAAATGCAGCAGCGAAAGGAGTTACACTTGGCAGGAATATCACGGTTATTCCCAAGGGAGCATTTGCAGGCTGTAAGAAGCTGAGCACGTTGACGGTGAATGCGAAGCTCAAATCTGTAAAGAAAGGCGCTTTCAAGGGCTGCAAGAAGAAAATAAAGGTGAAGGGCGGAACCAGGAAGACGAGAAAGAGTAACATTGCGAAGTTGAAGAAGAGCGGATATAAAAAGTTTATATTATAAATGTAACAAGGAAACATACAGAAAAACACTTTATTCACTGGATGCAAGTTGAATAAAGTGTTTTTGACTATTTTTCTTGGAATAAAAAAAGAAACGAGTAGCCCGCTTGAGCCTTAAGGCTGTACGGTAAAAAACCATCTCTTTGATATGAAGTATAGTCTTTTTTCTAAATTAATGTCAAGAAAAAGTATTATATTCCCCCATCCCCTCGAATACCATAGAATAAAGGCAGCAGGTGCGCAGAAAAAAGGCGCGCGGAAAGGAAGAATTTTGTATGGCATGTGAAGGAATCATCGGGATAATGGGGGGGGATACCAGGCAGTGTTTCATGGCGGGAATCATGGTGGAAAAAGGATATGAGGTATATGCATATGGTTTGAAAGCGGAGCAGCTGCACCCGGAAGTAAAGCAGGCGGCTTCCCTAAAAGAATTACTGGAACGTGTGCATATCATTGTGGGGCCTGTGCCCTTTGTGCGGGATGGAGAGCAGATTTGTTCCCAGACAATGCCGGAGGATATGACGCTGGAGAATTTCAAGGGATATGTACAGGAGCGCAGCTGCCTGTTTGCGGGGCGTTTGCCAAAAGATTTAATGGCATATCTGAAAGAAAATGGTATAGCTGCTTATGATTTTATGGAAAATCAGGGACTTGCCATTTTTAACACCATTGCCACGGCAGAGGGCGCCATTGCGGAAGCAATCATCCGTCATCCCGGCAACATCCATCACAGTCCCTGTCTGATTCTGGGTTACGGCAAATGCGCCAAGACTTTGGCAG
>CAZSGT010000400.1:0-2688 GCA_964606215.1 uncultured Lachnospiraceae bacterium | reverse complement strand
GTCCAGGGTGATGCAGTCCTGGGCCGCCCAGTGGGCCACCTCCTGGGCCTGGGGATACCAACGCTTTGCCATCATCCGCAGCGCCTCCCAGCCGCCCCCCTTCTTCCCCGTGCGGTGTCCGCCGCCCCCCAGAAGTAAAAGGTCGCGCTCCATGCGAAAGGACAGCCCCTCCGGTTCGCCGCTGACGTACATCCCCCGGAACCGTTCGGCCCCCCGAAGGGCCAGGACGTAGGAGCGGTGCTGGTACATCTTCAGCGGGTAGAGCCCGTGCTTGTTCTCGATGGGAAAATGGGTGGCCAGGACGATCTTGTTGGCCCGAACCACCCCGTGGTCGGTGAGGGCCTCCCCGGGGGCCAGGCCCTGGACTTTGGTGTGGGTGCGGATGTTCAGCCCCCGGGCGATGGCGGCGAGGAATTTCAGCGGGTGGAGCCGCCCCTGCCGCTCCATGGCCAAGCACCCCGACACGGGGAAGGGCAGGGGGCTGCTGCGCCAAATTCGACAGCGCGCCCCAATGGCCTGATAGGCCTCCTGCTCCCGCTCCAGCGCGTCCCGGCCCCCTCGGGAAAAGACGTAGGCCGTCTCCTCTTCAAAGTCGCAGTCGATCTCCCGGCACAGGGCCCGGTATCGCGTCACCGCCTCCTGGTTGGCCTCGTAGTAGAGCCGGGTGCGCTCCACCCCCAGGCTGGGCAGCAGCTTTTGGTAGCAAAGGCCGTGCTGGGCGGTGATTTTGGCGGTAGTCTTTCCCGTCACCCCGCCGCACAGCTCCTTGGCCTCCACCAGCAGATAGTCCGCCCCCGCCCGCTCCAGCATGTAGGCGCACAAAAGCCCGGCGATGCCGCCGCCCACGATCAAAATATCTGTTTTCACGTCCCCCTCCAGCGTGGGAAAGCTGGGCATGGACGCGCTTTTCTCCCAAATAGACGTCATCTCTCTCACCTCAATATGGTCAGTATGCGTCCCCAGCGCGAAAAATATAAAAAGCCCATTGCGGCGGCGGCAAAACCACGGTAAAATAGCCGCAGAGCGGCTATTTTACAGATTATGCTGCATATACCACAACGGCGCTACGCGCCTGTGGTATAATAAGACCGAAAAGGAGGTGTGCGGCGTGGAATATCAAGCCTGGCAGGTAGGCCCCGGCGTCGGGGTCTTTCTGGCCTCCATCCACGCCGTCCCCGCCGGGGAATGGCCCGAGCTTTACGCCCGGATGTCCCCTGAGCGGCAAACCCGGTGCGACCGCTACCGCCGGGAGAGCGACCGCCAACGCTGCGTCCTGGCCGACTCCCTGGCCCGGGCGGCCCTGTCCGCTCTGTCGGGCGTGGCCCCCGAGGCCATCGTCCTCGCCACACCTCCCAAGGGCAAGCCCCACGCCCCCGGGCTGGGGCTGGAGCTCAGTTTGTCCCACTCGGGCTCGCTGGCGCTGTGCGCCGCCGCCCCCTTCCCGGTGGGAGCGGATATCCAACGCAGGCGGCCTGTCTCCCAGACCATGACCCGGCGGCTGGCCCGGGCGGGCTACCAGGGCGGCTCGGAGGAGGAGTTTTTTGCCTGGTGGACGCGGCAGGAGGCGGGTGGCAAGCTCCTGGGCAGCGGCCTTTCTCTTCGCCCTTTGCCCCCCGGTCTGGCCTTCTCCCCCGGCGCGCTGGACGGGCCCGATGGAAAATATTTCTACTGCGTAGCGTGGGAAAAGGGGACTTCCCCCGCCCCCTAGAGTGTGATATATTATGAGATAGCATAAAAACCCCCGGCCACGCGCCGGGACACAGGAGAGAATGACCATGTCCAAACGATGGATCGCCCTGGGTCTGACCTTGGCTGTGTTGGCCGCCAGCCCACCCCTCCCGACCAACGCCATGGCGGGCGATTTGGTGAATGACGCATATTACGGCTACGGCTTTCAATGGAATCTGGACTTCATGGACATAGGGCCGCTTTGGGCGCTTCTGGACGCCCAGGGCCGGCCCTTGACGGGCGAGGGGGTGACGGTGGCGGTGCTGGACACCGGCCTGAACGCCCATGAGGACCTCCCCCAGGAGCGGGTGCGCCCTGGCTACAACGCCGTCGAGAAGGACGGCTCCACCGCCGACATCCACGGTCACGGCACCTTCGTTTCAGGTATCATCGCCGCCCAGGCGGGCAACGGCATGGGCATCGCCGGGGTGGCCTACAAAGCCACCATCCTCCCCTGCGTGGTGGCCAAGATGGGAGCCAACGGCACCCTCACCGCCAGCGACGCCGACGTCATCCGCGCCATCCAATGGGCTGTGGAGGAAGGGGCTGACGTGATCAACATCAGCCTGGGTGACCGCAGCGCCAACCCCGCCCTCAACGAGGCCATTGACTACGCTGTGGAGCGTGGGGTCATCGTGGTGGCCGCCGTGGGCAACGACGGCGACGACACTCTCCTCTACCCCGCCGCCTATGACAACGTCATCGGGGCGGGGGCTATGGGCGAGAAGGTAGGCCGTGAGCTGAACCAGGAAACCCTGGCCCCGTACTCCAACCGCAACCATAGCGTCTGGGTCACCGCCCCGGGCACCGAGATGTGCAGCCTGACAGTGACCGCCCCGGGCGCCAGCGACTACGGCTACGACAACGGCACCTCCTTCGCCGCCCCCTGCGTGGCGGGTCTGGCCGCCCTGGTCAAGCAGTACGACCCTGATATCACCGCCGATGCGTTCAAAGCGCTCC
>CAZSGT010000399.1:0-2692 GCA_964606215.1 uncultured Lachnospiraceae bacterium | reverse complement strand
ATCACTGTACATGTCTGATCAGCAAGCATTGGGACATTGATTGTTTGTAGACTGGTATGAGCTGCGCCTGCACGTTGATCAACATATACAGTTGTCCCATCAGCGTTTTTTACGGTACATCCAAGATATCCTCCCGTCTTGATAAAGCAAAACATTACGTTAAAAACACCATTTGCTTGTGCGGTGTACACATACCCGGATGATATTTTGTAACCGACATTATTCCTTTTGCCACGTACCCCAATTCCTAAACCCGTGTTTAGCGAAGCAATGGCTCCAGTGACAGTGCCATCCCCAATGCCAGATAAGTCGTTATTCCCCAGCAGATTCTTGAGGTAACGTAGATTTTTAACAGCCAATGAGAGCTTACGTGCCAAGCTTTTCAGCGTTTCGCTCGCCGCAACCAGTACGATATTCGCCCACCCAGTAGGGCTGGCCGAATCCCCGCTGGAAAAAGTTACCGTACTATCCGACACGTCTGCGATTACATTGTCAACTGTCAAGGTCTTTGTCTCTGGATCAATGCCAGCCGCATCAAGTAAATTTTCGCAAGTCTTTTTAAAATCCGCCTCATATTTTTCAGCCAGCGTCTTATACGTCGGAATGGTTTTAAAGAGACAGCAGACCTCGGTTAATACCACTCCAACAAGCACCACTTTATACAGCGGCATCTGGTTTTTCCCCTCGCCGCCCAAGACATTACCAGTAACATACTCAGGTAATTTAGGTATGCCCTCGGTTTCTGCCCCAGTAATGACCTCAATATACGCCTTTTCCGTGCCATCAGTAGGATTTTTTTCGTATGTCATACAGATGAGGTCATTTCTGTTCTTTCCCGCCGTCCCCGTCCGAATAACCATGTCCTCGTAAGTATCGGTGTGAATCCTGATGTGCCTCCCTTGCATTAGCATATCACCGTCAAAAACTCTGACAGTATTGTTATCAACAATGGTAGCCTCCATCTGCCTTCCAGCTTCCATCACATACTGACCTGTGCCAAAAAAAGAAGCGTTAAAGCTTCCCTGGTCTGCCGATGTGATATGTTCCATTCCCGCGTATCCAGTCACCAAATGTACCATAAGTCAATCACCCACCTTGTATTCAATGTCGATTTTTCCGTTGTCAATAGTTACAATTTTCTTTGTAATCTTCTCGGCCACCTGAATGCCTGTTATCCTCTCTTGTGCCCCGATAATATCCCCTATGTCATACACAGACTCTTCATTATCGAACGACATGGAAACTTTGCTGGCACCTGCATAGGCCTCAAGAATCATATCAACTCCGCCCTGTTCCAGTTCTTCAGAGGATTCAGCGTTCGGATTGTCATATTTCCCCATTACCTCATCAAGTCCATAAAGACTTTGTACACGACCCACTCCGCCGCTCCCGTCTCCATAGACATGTATAACTTCCCGATTCTCCAATTCGCCCTTTCCAAGGCAAATGACATGATTTATCGGTCTATAGCATTTTTCTATCTCCAAATCCACCTGGTCAGCGTCAAACTGCTCATCCTCGCTGTAATCCACAAATGGTTCCGCTGACAGTTTCACCATGGAATCTTTGAAACAAAATTTCAGTTTCCCACCTGCCGATGCAAGCATTTTGACAATCCCTATATACCCATTGACATATCTGTTCATCTCATAAGCTTCTACCTCCAATCCCGACATCTCTGTGGATGCAACGAAAAGCCCCGCCAACCCCATTCTTACAATCAGGAATGCTATTAATTCATTCGCTTCACCTGACAAGACCAAATGTGCCTGGCTCACATCCGGCTCGATTATCTTGGATGCAAGTATCCCATGCCAAGTTCTGCCTTTATATGTAACCTCACCGACTGCCGTCTTTACCTTGACGGAATCCACCACCCCACCATACTCTGTCCCCTCAATATACAGATAATACCCAGCTCTGCATACATGGTTTTGCTGGTCTACTGTAAGCTCAAAATCATTTTCATCCGCACCGATGGCAAGGTCAAATGCATAGTCATGCAACACCCCAACATCCTCCCGGTTACTGTCCGCATATATCAGATCCATACCGGCTCACTCCTTTCCTCCAAAAGTGTTATATCCACTTTCTGGCAGCCTGCCAGTTCCACCAGACTGGTTCCGCTGGGGATTTTTTCAAAAATGTATGATTCCTTATTTCTCCGGTTGAAAACATTCTCTTTGGATCCGTCTGCATGGGTCAATACTATCGTCTTTGACACGGAATCAATAGTTATGTACTCATTTCTCTGCAACACAGCTCCTACCTGGTACAGATGGCCGCCGACTGTTGCAGACGGATTATTTGCAGCGCCGTAAAAGAGCATTTTAAAGTTACTCGCCTCAAATCCCGTATTTCTGACCGCCTTCCACGCCAAATTTGAAGTATAATCTATAAGTAAATCATGATTATAATCCATATTTTTCCCTGGATCACCTACCCCCATATAACCAATTGTGGTTATCGTCTCCTTGATCCATTCCGCATGATCGGTCTGTATGGTCAATGTAGTCTGCATATACCTCTTGTCGCTGTTATAATCCGACTTTTTACTGCCAGTGACAAAGCATTTCAAATAGTAATCGCCAATTATCAGTTTGCCGTGCACTGCCGCAAGCACATCCTTTTCCATAACTTCAAACAACCTGTTTTTTGCGGCAATCCCTTCTTCTGCATTTGCACACACAAC
>CAZSGT010000398.1:0-2692 GCA_964606215.1 uncultured Lachnospiraceae bacterium | reverse complement strand
GTTGAGCTAGAAAGTGAAATATTTGAATTAATTAATCGTCATACTGAAGGTGAATATTGGGATTTCAAGCAGCAATGGCATTCAAACAATGCTGATTTGCTTCACGATATTATTTGTATGGCAAATAGTCTGACTAATAGGGATTGCTATATTATAATTGGAGTTGAGGATGTAACTTATAATGTTTTAGGAGTGAGCGATGAAAAACGGAAAAATCAGCAGAATGTGCTTGATCTACTTCACCAAAAACCTTCATGGGCAGGAGGATATATTCCAGAAGTGTATGTTAAAACTATTTTTATAGAAGATAAAGAGGTAGATGTAATTATAATTAAGCAAAGTAACAATACACCGTTTTATTTGTTAGAGGATTACGCAAAGGAAGGAAAACCAATTTATCCGTTTTCCCAAAAATAAAATAGCCGAAAACCCCGTAAAAACAAGGCTTTCGACCATGTATGAAAGCAGTGCGGAAGAAGGGACTTGAACCCTCACGTCCGAAAGGACACATGAACCTGAATCATGCCTGTCTGCCAATTCCAGCACTTCCGCAAGCCGTTATCTAGTATAGCAGATGCATTTTGGAATGTCAATTTATTTTTTTAAATTCTGTACAGAATTGTGAATATTTATTGAAAACGATTATTTGCCTTGACTTATGCGGCGTTTGCGATAAAATATAATGTATTGGATTTTGTCTATATCTGCTTTGGCTGCCGGAAGATTTTCGGCGCCAAAGCCTATATGAATAATGATAAGCGGTCCTTGCAAGCCTGCTTGTGAGGGCGTAACAAAATCATGGTGCGAAGCGGCATGATTTCATATAGATGGACAAAAATGCACGTAATAACAAAAATGGATGAATTAGTGTGAAAGAAATTCACACCAAGATTTGTGTTTTGCACAAACTTGACATGCGCAGAAAATATGCGCAGGAATGGAGGATTATCATGAATTCAGGAAAAAAAGCCATTAAGAACCAGGGAGCACAGGGGAAAAATGCGAAAAAGAAGAATGCAAACGAGAGCAAAACACCGGTTTTTGCTATCATTGTCATTGCAGCGGTGGTGCTTTTTTTATGTGTCGGCGTGGGAGTTGAGCAGTTGAAACCACAGACTGTGGTTACGATTAATGGAGACAAAATCTCCCTTTCCGATATGTCATATCGGATTTGGCAGGCGGAACAGTCAGGAAATTCCATGGAGCAGTTTTATCAGGCATACATGAACAGTTCTTACTGGGATGCAGCATCACAGGCTGATGCTACTAAAACAAACCGGGACATTATCAAGGCACAGGTTGTTGCTGAGGAACAGGAGATGCAGATTCTGTATGCAGAGGCAAAGAAGGCGGACAATGCGTCAGATTTTGACCTGACAGAGGATGAAGAAAAAGATATCGATAAAGAAGTAAAGAGTATATTGGACAAGTATACAACAGTGAACCGTCTCCGGTTGGGATTTTCCAAATCCTATCTCAAAAAACAGATGAAGATGCAAAAAATTGCGGATAAGTATAAAGAATCTGTGATTGAGGGATTCGGCATCAAAGAGGATGAGGTTACAAAGGATATTTCCAAGACTGAATACAGAGAGTATGATATTGATTACTATATGGTTTCGTTGACGGAGAAGGATGACAATGGAGACAGCAAGGATGTTTCCGCAGACAAGAAAAAAGAATTGAAAAAGCAGATGGAAGATTTGCAGAAAAAGGCAAAGGATGCGGAAGATTTTACAAAACTGTTAGAGGACAGCGATACTTCCGGTATTACCCATTCCAGCGCACAGATTGTGGAGAAGGACGGATGGACCTATCTTTCTGACGACCAGTTAAAGGATGTTAAGAAGATGAAAAATGACGAGATTAGCGGCGTCATAGAGGATAAAGAGAATAAATATCTGTTCCTGATTAAAATGACAGACAATAATTCCACAGAGGCGTATGATTCTGCATGCGAGGAGGCAGTCCAGACAGAAAAGGATAACAAGTATAAAGAATATCTGGAAAATATTTCTGCAGATTATACATTAGAAGTAAACAATGATGTGTGGGATGATGTGGTGATTGGTACAGTTACTACAGGTGTAGAACAGGTGGAGGCTACGGCAGCGCCCAAGACATCAGAAGATGAAAAAGCAGAGGATGAGAACGACGACAGCAAAGATGATGAGGATGCATCGTCATCGGAAGATTCGGATGAGAAATCAGACGATAAGACAGATGCCGATGATACGAAAGATTCCGGAGACGCTCAGTAGCAGGCAAGGTGAAATGGAGGATGAAAATGGCACAGGTTAGAAGAGTATATGTTGAAAAGAAAGAGCCCTACGCAGTCCGGGCAGGAGAGTTAAAGGAAGAGTTTCGCAGATATTTGAATATGACAGGTATTAAAGGTGTGCGCGTGCTGATTCGCTATGATATAGAGGGAATTAGTGACAAAGTGTACGAAAAAGCATTGTGTACAGTTTTTGCGGAGCCGCCGGTAGATAACGTATATGAAGGCACATTTCCTGTTGAAGAGGGAGATAAAGTGTTTTCTGTAGAATATCTTCCCGGGCAGTTCGACCAACGGGCAGATTCTGCGGAGCAGTGTGTGGAACTTCTGGATGAGACAGAGAAAGCATTGATTCGTTCTGCGACGACCTATGTCCTTTCTGGAGATATCTCCGATGAGGCATTGGAGCGTATT
>CAZSGT010000397.1:0-2703 GCA_964606215.1 uncultured Lachnospiraceae bacterium | reverse complement strand
ACCGGGTTCGGGCTTCTAAGGACGCCCAGCCGATATGAGGAGTAATAAAGAGCTTTCGGCTGTCCTGAATGGACAGCAGTGGATTGTTTGGATTCATTGGTTCATTGTCGAGAACATCCAGTCCGGCACCGGCAATCCAGCCGGCATTTAATGCTTCCACCAAATCCTTCTCTACGATAATAGGCCCCCTGCCAAGGTTTAAAAGGTAGGCAGAAGACTTCATTTTCCCAAGTGTGTGACGGTTTATGAGTCCACGGGTGTTCTCGGTCAGGGGAGCGTGAATCGACACCACGTCGGATGTGGCAAGAAGCGTATCAATATCCACACAATCATATGGCTGGGATTGGTTTTTCCCACTGGTGGAATAGTACTGCACATGGCAGCCAAATGCTTCCGCTATTTTTGCCACTCTCTGTCCGATGGCACCCATGCCGATGATTCCAAAGTTTTTGCCGTCAAGCTCAGAAAACCTTTCGTCAAACACACTAAAAAGTTTCGTGCGTGTGTAATCTCCGTTTTTCACATAGGAATCATAGAAGGGCAGTTTTTCATATAAGTACAAAAGCAGTGCAAAGGTGTGTTGAGCCACCACGGCGGTGGAGTAGCCTTTTACATTACATACGGCAATACCACGCTTATTCACGTAAGGAAAATCTATGTTATTGGTGCCGGTGGCAGTCAGACAAATCAATTTTAAGTTTTGAATCGTTTCCAGTGAGTCTGCGTTTAAGGGAAACTTGTTTGCCACCAGGATATCTGCATCCTGCATGCGATGGATATTTTCTTCAAGATCAGAAGACGTCATGTCATATCTTGTGACCGTCCCCAATGCATCAAAAATAGTCAAATCTACATCGTCCCCAAGGGAGGCGGTTTCCATCATGACAATATTCATGGTCAAAACTCCTTTCTCATAATCATTGCTATAAAAGGTAAATCAGGTTTCTTTATGTAAAAGGTTCATTATGTCGAAAATAATGAACAGGATACATGTAAGCAGATTTGCCGGAATACCAATAATACAGTCCACTAGTAATGCTTATAGTATGAGACCTCGTATTTAGTTTAAAGTATAGAACAAATTGATTTATTTGACAATAGAAATACAGGTTTTGATACCGTAAATCGAAGAGTTAGCAGTTACATGAATTTGTATAGATTTTTGCAGATTGGTTCAAAATGTAAGATTCAGATAATCTAGTATACGGTATGTATAGTAGCGTCAGATTGATGTGTGTCCAGGATGCGATGTACTCGTTCCACTTCGTCAAGAATCAAGGCATCCTCATGGTGTAAGCGTTTTAGTTCTGCCTTGACGAAAATCATATCAGATTTGAGCATTGTTACATCGGACTTGAGCACAGCTACGTCGGACTTGAGTTCGGTTACGTCAGATTTGAGTTCAGCCACGTCGGTTTCCAAACAGGTTACTTTATTAAGCAACAAGTCAAGTTTTTCGCTGTCTGTCATGTGTTTCACCTCCTTCGTTATATCGGTAGTGTGGATAGTATATCACGACAGGGGAGTAAAGTCTATAAATATTCTGTGGAATTGTGTACAGACTTTTATAATGTTATTTGTGCATTTTTAATCATAAGAAATGTATAATATAAATGCAAAAACATTTCTTGAATGCTATAATGATAATGCCTGCATATGAGAGCAGGGCAGAAACACGAAATGGAGGAGAGTAAGGTGGAACTTAGAATTTTAGATTTTATTCAGACGCATTTTCGAACGATACCGGGAGATTATATAATGATATTTTTATCTACGTTAGGAAATGCCGGCCTTATGTGGATAGTACTGACAGCAATTTTGATTTGTGTGAAGAGGACCAGAAAGACAGGATATATGGCAGCAGGTGCCCTGGTAACGGAGGCGGTGTTGTGCAATTTGTTTTTAAAAATATTGATAGCCAGGCAAAGACCTTTTGATGCCAATCCGGTAGTAGAGCTTCTGGTTGCTAAGCCGGGAGATTATTCTTTTCCCTCCGGTCATACTTCGGCTGCCTTTGCAGTGATTACAGTATTGTTTCTGGCGGGACATAAGAAGCTCGGATTGATTTTTGGCGCTGTAGGCGCAGGAATTGCCTTCTCACGTTTATATTTATATGTACATTATCCAACAGATGTGCTGGGAGGTTTCATAGTAGGAGTTTTGTCCGGTGTGCTGGCAAAAGTGTTTTATGACCGACTGTCCGCTCATGGGAACAGGGAAAAAATGTAAAATGTCCAGGTATGGCAATTTCTATATATGCAGGGTGGAAGTGCAGGATGGCAGTCTGACATGGGAAAACACAAAATATCAGGCAGTGTTTGAAAATAACCGCTATGATAGAGGCATGCAGGAGGTGAGAGCATGGGTTGGATTGTGGGAATGCAACGGGCAATCAATTATGTGGAAGAGCACTTGAAGGAGCGGCTGGATTATGAGGAGATTGCAAAGCAGGCAGATTGTTCAAGTTATTATTTCCAGAAGATTTTTGGGATTCTTTGCGATATGTCACTGGGAGAATATATCCGGAACAGGAGGTTATCGCTTGCCGGCAGTGAACTTGTTGGAACGGATAAAAAGGTGATTGATATTGCACTTGAATACGGATATGAAAGTCCGGAAAGCTTTACCAGAGCTTTTGTAAAATTCCACGGTGTCACCCCTACCCAGGCCCGGACTGGTGAGACGGGTTTGAAAATTTTCTCT
>CAZSGT010000396.1:0-2707 GCA_964606215.1 uncultured Lachnospiraceae bacterium | reverse complement strand
AGATATATTATATAGAAACAAAAATGTCAAACCCCATATATACACTCTAAGGTACAATGCCGAATCCTCAAAAATGGTCTCCGGTGTATGTAACTGCTGCATCAGGGTGTTACTTCCAAATTCCCCTGCCACAGTCAGCAAGGCGGCAAGTATGGTCACTGAAATGATAGATGTAAATATTGCCGTCTTCATCCTGCCATATTCTTTATGTCCAAAAAGCTGGGATATGATTACCGAGGAACCAATATTGGCTCCTACGGCAATCGCCAGGAAAATCATTGTTATGGGGTACGACGCCCCCACAGCTGCCAATGCACTCTTTCCTGCCCATTTTCCTGCTATGACACTATCTGCAATATTGTACATCTGTTGAAATACCACGCTGACAAACATGGGAATTGCAAATCCCCGCAGACATTTTCCGGTATCCCCTACTGTCAAATCTCTCATGTATGACACTTGCCTTTCCTTTTCAATCCCCTTTACTGCTCAGAGGATTGCTTCTCTCTTCAAAAAAGTTATTATTATCCACTCTGGGGCGGTTTCCTCTGCCATAGGCAGAATTCTGTCGTACCTCCTCCTGTGGTTCTTCCATGGTTTCTTTGGTAGTGTTTTTTGCTTTTGCATCTCCACTTTTACCCTGTGCATGTTCTTCGCTCTTTCCATCTGCCGCCTGTAAATTTCCCTCGTTCCATGGTGAAAGCGTTCTCATAAACGGCAGGGAACCTAAATCCACATCATTGGTTTCCTTATTCTTACCCATATTGACACATCCTTTCCACTATTCTTGGTATATGTAGTATGTGCCAAACCAGCTTTTCTATACTATTTACATTTAAGCTTCCTCGTAGGGACGCACACGTAGCTTTAAGCCCCATTTATCGCATATTGCCTGAGACGCCGCAACTTCCTTTTCTCCAATACAATCCACAACCGTCATCACTACCTCTGGCACATGCTGTTCACATGCCCTGGCAAATTTTAGCATTTCTTCATAAGAGGACAATCCAAAACGATTCCTGGTAAGCTCCAGATACTTCTCCGCTGTAGATGCATTCAGACTTATGGACACCGTATCAACCAGCCCGGCAAACTCTGGTGTAATATCCCGTCCATACTCTATATTTGCCAGTCCATTAGTGTTAATTCTAATTTTAACAGACGGGCAGCGCCCTTTTATATAGGACGCCACAGCAAGCAGTGCCGGCAATGCCATGGTAGGTTCGCCAAATCCACAAAAAACTGCTTCATAAGTATTTTCAATCTGGTATTTTTCTAATTCTTCTATAATCTGCTCTGCCGATGGCTCTTCTTTCAGCCACAGTGTATTCTCCTCTTCCATTTGTTTATTGTTTCGCAGGCAAAAGGTACATGAGCAGTTGCAGCGATTTGTAAGATTTATATAGAAATTTCCTCGAAAACCCTTTTCCTTCATGTCGCTTAAATCTTTATTAAACATATGAATATTATAATATTTTCCAGCTTTCTCTGTATATACAAGCATAGTCTTTCCTCATTTCTGCACACGCATGTATGCGTGTTGCCTTATTTTGCATAATACAATGTTTGTGATAAGCCACTCTATGGCTTTGTTATGTACTTTCCCATCATTCTCTGGCAAGCTCTGCCAGATGTTCCTCAAAACACAATCCATATCTGGTAGGCACATCCAGCTGTACCGTATATGCAATGGATGTATTGATAAAATCCACTGCCTTTTGCACCGCATCTGAAAAAGCCCCCCCCTTTACCAGTGCAGCTGATACAATGGATGAAAATACGTCTCCAGTGCCGGAACGGTCTTCACCAATCTTATCCAACACCAGCATCTGGGAAGGACGTCCTCTTTCATATATATAGTTTGCAAGCTTGCCCTCCTCTATCTGCAGTCCGGTAAGCACAATCTTATCCGGTCCCTTCTCCGACAGGGCACGGGCTATTTTTTCCAACTCCTCTTCCGTAATCTTTACGGATGTGTACTCGATGTCTAACAGCCTGCACGCCTCCGTCAGGTTGGGGGTCAGCGCATCCGCATAGGGGAGCAGATGTTTCATCCCGTCGCACATGGCGTCGGTATAGGATGGATACAGTCTGCCATAATCTCCCATCACCGGGTCCATAATTACCTGACAGTCTTTTCCCTTAAACATGTGAATGAAACGCTCCACCAGCTGAATCTGCTGTACAGAGCCCAGAAAGCCTGTACTGATGCCATCAAAGGTAATTCCATGTGCCTTCCAGTTATCCATATATCTCTTCATATAAGAAGTAAAATCATAAAGAAAAAAATCCTCAAAACCTGTATGCATGGACAAAATCGCAGTAGGCAGTACACATGCCTGCACTTTCATAGCTGAAATAATAGGCTGTGCCACTGCCACAGAACACCTTCCAAAACCAGTAACATCATTAATCACGGCAATTCGTTTCTGCATCATCATACCAGGCCTCCGTCTCTGTTCTATCAAATACCGCCTGTTGTCTCCCAGGCGCAAACAACCTTATTTATTTTAGCAAATACAGGAAACCAATGCAACTATCCCTTCTTTGCTCTACCGGATGGAGTTTCCTATAAAGCAAAAAAAGAAGGTCCCGAGGAGGACCTTCTCTCGGATAGCCTAAGCTATCCAGCGTATAATAGGGTGGGAGTAGAAAGTTTTAACACTTTCTGCGTCTTATTATACCCTTCAATTATGAACAAAATATG
>CAZSGT010000395.1:0-2707 GCA_964606215.1 uncultured Lachnospiraceae bacterium | reverse complement strand
CTTGTATCAATGCAGGTTTTTCTTCTATCATGTTTGATGGTTCTCATTATCCGATTGAGGAGAATATTGCAAAGACTACAGAGTTAGTAAACACTTGCAATATCCTTGGTCTTTCCCTGGAAGCAGAGGTAGGTTCTATTGGCGGCGAAGAGGACGGCGTAGTTGGTGCAGGTGAGTGCGCAGATCCTGATGAGTGTAAGGCAGTTGCTGATCTTGGTGTTACGATGCTTGCAGCAGGTATTGGTAATATCCACGGAAAATACCCGGACAACTGGGCAGGTCTCAGCTTTGAGACACTGGATGCAATCCAGGCGAAGACTGGGGATATGCCTTTGGTGCTTCACGGTGGTACAGGCATTCCGGAGGATATGATTAAGAAAGCAATTTCTCTTGGTGTAGCAAAGATTAATGTAAATACGGAGTGCCAGCTGTCTTTCCAGGCTGCAACCCGTGAATACATTGAAGCAGGAAAAGACCAGCAGGGTAAAGGCTTTGACCCACGTAAGCTTCTGGCACCTGGCTTTGAGGCAATCAAGGCTACGGTAAAAGAGAAAATGGAATTGTTTGGTTCCGTTGGAAAAGCCTAAGATACAGTTGAACATGTGTTATCTGAGCCGGTGTCATCCGGTACAGATAAAAATACAAGGAGCAGCTTTCCGGGATATCCCGTAGAGCTGCCCTTTATCTCAATCAGAGAAGTTTCCTGTCGCTGCATGCAGTTAGTGCAGACGATATGTGCGAAGTGAGGAGGCGGCTTATGTTAAAGGGAATACCGGCGATTTTATCGCCTGAACTTTTAAAGGTGCTCTGTGAGATGGGGCACAGTGACAGACTGGTGATTTCCGACGGCAATTTTCCAGCAGAGTCTATGGGAAAAAATGCGATTGTTATCCGGGCGGACGGTCATGGCGTACCAGAGTTGCTGGATGCTATTTTACAGGTGTTTCCGCTGGATACTTATGTGGAGAAGCCGGTCAATCTTATGGAGGTGGTTCCGGGGGATGATGTGGAGACGCCAATATGGGATACATATAAGGAAATCATTGCCAGACATGATGAGCGGGGCGACGCTGTCGTTGGCAATATAGAGCGTTTTGCATTCTATGAAGAAGCAAAAGAGGCATATGCCATTATTGCTACTGGCGAAAAGGCACTATATGCAAATATTATGCTGCAAAAAGGAGTTTGTTAGTTATTTAGAATGGAGGATAATGTGAGTAATATGCAGACAGAACAACAGATTAAAGAGGAAATTTGTCATATCGGAAAGCGTATCTACGACCATGGTATGGTGGCTGCAAATGACGGAAATATTTCCGTAAAGGTTGGAGATAATGAAGTATTGTGTACACCGACTGGGGTCAGCAAGGGTTTTATGACGCCGGAAATGATATGTAAAGTGGATTTGGACGGAAATATTCTGGAGGCAGCGGAGGGATACAAGCCGTCCTCAGAAGTAAAGATGCACCTTCGGGTATATAAGGAGCGGGAAGATGTGGTATCTGTGGTACATGCACATCCCATGTATGGAACTGCATTTGCAGTGGCAGGCATTCCCCTTACAGCAAAGATTATGCCAGAGGCAGTGCTGGGATTGGGTGAAGTACCAATTGCAGAGTATGGCACGCCCTCCACGATGGAGATTCCCGATGCGGTGGCAAAATATCTCCCAAGCTATGATGCGGTGCTTTTGGCAAATCACGGTGCACTTTCTTATGGAGACAGCCTGCTTGGCGCATACCATAAAATGGAATCCCTGGAGTTTTATGCAAAATTATTGTTCTTATCCAGACAGCTGGGAGGTCCAAAGGAGCTTCCCCAGGAAGAAGTTACAAAGCTGTATGGTATGCGTAAGCAGTATGGACTGACGGGAAGACATCCGGGTGAGTATCCACCGGAAGAGTATATGAAATAAAGACACCAACGCATAGAAATGGGGCTGTATATGTCAAAAAAAGAATTTTTAGCAACCTTACAGGAGGCCCTTGCAGGGCAGATTCCGGAGAGTGAGATTGAAAATCAGCTGGACTATTATAAATCATATATCAATGATGGTGATTCTGAGAAACAGGTGCTGGAGGAGCTGGGAGATCCCAGATTGATAGCTCGTACGATTATTACTTCTTACGAGGCGTCAAAGGGACCTATGGCAGGATATTATACCAACCAGGCGAGAACGGAATACAGCAATTCAAACCGTGCCAGGGAGCAATTCGACCAGGACGGACAGGAAGACATGCAATTGACATGGTATGAAAAGCTGTTGTGGTGTATTGTTACGATTGCAATGGTCATTATTGTCTTCTCTGTATTATTTTTTGTGCTCCGGGTGACCCTTTGGATAGCTGTGCCATTTCTTATTATTATGGTGATTTTTATGTTGATTCGGAATTTGTTTGACCATTAATGAATAAATTGTGGACAACAGGTGCGCAGAACGGATAGGTGAAAACTTTAATTGGACTTGACAAAATAAGACTAGCAGTGTAGAATAAAATTTGATAAGGGAACATTGAACTTATTCACATACCCTTATTATTTATACTCCCCTCATAGACAGCATTCGGCCTCCCCCGGATGCTGTTTTTTACTTTATAGGAAACTTCATCCTATAAAGTAAAAAACGCTCCGCGGGGAGGCGCACTCGCGCGAATGGGAAAATGTCGCTTTTGCGACCGCGCTTGGTGCGAGAGTTTCGCGAGCGAAA
>CAZSGT010000394.1:0-2708 GCA_964606215.1 uncultured Lachnospiraceae bacterium | reverse complement strand
AATATCCCTGTTGGAAGGAAAAACACAGGAAGAAGTTTTTGGTATGAGCATGGAAGAGTTCAATGCGAAATGGATGAGCTTTTTGAAATCATATAGGAAATGATAAGATGTAAGTCTGATATGGGGGATGCCGCAGACAGAGAAAATTGTAAGCATTTCTGAACCAAACTTATAACATAAATGGCGTTACTCTGTATAATGAAAGAGTAGCGCCATTTGCAGATGGCTAATTGGAATTACTGATGAACTAAAGAAAAAGAAGTGTTCAATATCGGTATCAGGCTGTTTGATAATGCATGATATAACTGATTCAGCTTTTTTGGAGATGCAAATATACTGTCTGCACAGGCATCCTATGTACCTGAAAATGGAAATCGATGCTACATAATTCTTTTTTATCTTTTGTAATTCTATATATACGGTAAATTTTTGATTAGATATACTAATTTTCATCTTGGTAAGTAGGGGGAATGATCTTATAATTTACACTTTAAGCGGAGGATATGAATATGGGTGACTATGAAAATAAAAACAGCGATAGTAGTGGAATAAAAGGTCTTGCTGCTGCAATGGCATTGCTTGCTGCAGTGCCAATAGCTATTGAAAAGGTGAATGAAATCTTAAAATCTGAGATTTCGTTTCCAAACATTCCTTATCCAGTTACTGACTGGACTCTTTGGGATACGCTTTGCGAATGTGACGGCTGGCGTCTGCAGCAAAATCAACTTACTAAACATTGTCGGATAGTTGACCCAGAAAATTATCGGCGTGCATGGGGGACAAAAAATGGAATGAAGAAAGCTCTGGAATCGTTGAGCGGTAATATCAAAGGCCAGTAAACCAGGGAGGTATGCGATGGTGTCTAAGAGGCTTAAAAAATAACTTACAATCTGGTGTCATACAATCAAATTGAAACAGAAGTAATCAAAGATGCCAATGATAAGATGACAATCTCATCCTCCTGTCTTCACAAGTTGGGTATAGTGAACTGGTATCTCGAACTGTTAGAAGTAGGTTCCAAGAAATATATAGTTCCTCCAAATAAAGTGCATCTTGAGATTGTATTGAACCCATTCCGTTTAGATTTGGATGATGCAATGTATATCTGATATAATATAGGACAGTTGTATATTACATATGTAGGGAGGAAATATTTAATGAAATTAAAGAGAGTTATTTATCAATTAAAGCCGCCCTGTCCCAAATGTCCTTACACGTTGGGGCAGATTCATACATTAGTGAATCCTTGTCCCCAGTGCAGGGAAAACAGTTACCAGATGTTTGAAAGGTTTCAAAAGAAATCATCAGAAAACAATCAGGCGACAGTGTAAAAGCTTCCATGAGATCGTATCCAATCCCATCCCAATTATATATTCTCTATATATCAAAAAGGAAATGGGGTGATACAGATGTCAAAGAAGCAGTTTTTTCAGGTAGTGCTGTTTGCACTGTCCTTCATGTTGGTGGTGGCAAAAACCATTGACGAGCTGAGCATACTGCCGGAGCTTGGCGACAAAATTGAATCAGACGTATAGACGGAGGGCTTCCGGTATAGGGGAGTCCTCCATTTATGTCCATTGATGTGTCCGGAAACCAGAAGATTATAAGAAAAGGAGATGTAGGAAATGGCGGCATTAGTAGAAACAATGTTCAGTGTAAGGGAAAAACCGTGGCATGGACTGGGAACCATAGTCACGGAGGCACCCACGTCAAAGGATGCCCTCAGGCTTGCGGGCCTTGACTGGGTTGTGGTACAGGAACCAATCTATACGAATTTCAACAGGCCGGTGGAGGGCTACAGGGCGAACGTGCGGAATTCTGACGGCAAGGTTCTTGGTGTGGTGTCTGACCGCTATAAGGTAGTCCAGAACGTGGATGCTTTCAGCTTTACGGATGAACTGCTGGGGAAGGGTGTGGGGTATGAGACGGCCGGTTCCCTGCAGGAGGGCAAGAAGGTATGGCTGTTGGCAAGGCTCCCCAGGGAATATATCATTGCAGGGGAAAGGATCAGCCCCTATCTGGTGTTCAGCAATACCCATGACGGCTCCGGCTCTGTGAAGGTTGCCATTACCCCGGTAAGGGTGGTATGCAACAATACCCTGAATCTGGCATTGGATACGGCAAAGAGGAGCTTCAGCATGATCCATACGGGCAACATCCAAGACAAGATACAGGAGGCGAAGGATACACTCTTTAAGGCGGCGAAGTACATGGAATGTCTAGGGATTGAATTTGAACAGCTCCGCAGGCGGAAGGTCACGGACAAGCAGGTACGGGAGTACATTGAGCTGCTGTTGCCCATGGAGAAGGATCTTACCCCGGTGCAGAGTAAGAACATCATCCGTCTGCGTGAGGATATGACGAAGAGGTACTATGATGCCCCCGACCTGCAGAAGGTGGGTAATAATGCATACCGCTTTATTAATGCGGTTTCCGATTTTGCCACCCACAGCAGCCCGATCCGGAGGACTGCGAATTACAATGAGAACCTGTTTGCCCGTACCGTTGACGGGAATCCCCTTATCGATAAGGCGTATCAGATGGTCAAGGCGGCCTGAGAGGTCAGCAGGGTATTCCACAGATGTTTTCTGGTCAGTGGCATTCAGAAAACCAGACAAAATAGGTCAGTCGGGGTGTCATGACCCCGGCTGTTCCTATTTCTGAGGATTGCAGAGATTTTAAAACAGAAAAGCAGCGAGAGGAGAAAT
>CAZSGT010000393.1:0-2726 GCA_964606215.1 uncultured Lachnospiraceae bacterium | reverse complement strand
GATTAATGCACCGGTAATTGCACTTTCCCAGCTGAGCCGTGCGGTGGAGAAGCGGGATGATAAACGTCCGATGCTGTCGGATTTGCGTGAATCCGGCGCCATTGAGCAGGATGCGGATGTGGTGATGTTTATTTACCGGGATGAATATTATACGAAAGAAGAGACCAAGGACCCGGGAGTTGCGGAGATTATCATAGGAAAACAGCGTAACGGTCCCACGGGAACTGTGAAGCTTCGCTGGCTTGCGGAGTTTACCAAGTTCGGAAACCTGGAGATTCAGAAGCAATAGCATCGAGCCAGGTTCGGAAATCTGGAGGTTCAGAAACAATAGCCTGTCGAGTGGTGTCAGTGTGTGGAGCGGAATGTCGGAAATTGCGGCGAAAAGCCGTTGCAATGCCTCTTTGCGGTGGTATACAATATTTAAAGAACGTATTGTATAAAACCAAAGGAGGACAGGCATGAGTGAGAAACGCTACATGATATCAGAGGTTAAGAAACTAGTTGGAGTGGAGAGCCATGCGCTCAGGTACTGGGAAGAGGAGTTAAATTTATCAATACCTCGCAATGAGATGGGACACAGATACTATACGGACGAGCATATTAAAGAATTACTGACGATAAAGAAACTGAAGGAGCAGGGATTTCAGCTGCGGGCAATTAAGCTTGTGTTAGAGAATAAACTGGATTTGACGTCTTTGGATGAGGCGGGGATGGACAAGCTCCGGGAGGAACTGAATGCCCAGTGTATGGCGGCAACCGATGCACCTGTGGCTATGGTGAGAAAAGAAGACAGTATGCCGTCCAATGTAACGGTTATGCCCGTTTCCAGAACGGGAACTGTAAGTGCGGTGCCGGATAAGATGGTACAATTTCGCACCATTATGAAGGATATTATGAAAGAGGCGGTGGAGGAATCTTCCGAGGGCATGACAAACAAGATGATTAAGCAGATGGATTACATGTTCCGGATGCAGGACGAGCAGACGGAGGAGCGGTTTAAGCGTCTGGAGGCGGTGATTACCGGGGAGGAAGCCACAGAGGAGGTTGCTGCCACAATGCAGACAAAGAAGAGGAGACTGTTTACCAGAAAGAAAGCGTGAATGAAGCAGATGATTCGCATGTATTTCATGGATGATTTGTGCCAGTAAGGAAGTCATGTCGTGAAGTGGGAATGGAGAATGTTATGCAGAGATACATATGGGTTGTATTTGTGATTGGGGCGGTGGGATATTTTTTGACATATGTTCTTGCAGGGCATTATGTGAAGGGGTTGAAGGATCCCTATGAGGAGGATTTAGAAGAAGTTTCTCCTTCGGAAACGGAGACGGATAGTTCTGGAGAAAATTGACGCCTGACTCTATCCATGTCAGGTGTTTTATGCAACGTTTATCAAAATTTGGGGACGTTGTGTAGAGTATATAAAATACCATAGAAGAAGAGAGGAAGGGTACTATGTGGGCATATGAAAGTGTTTTTTATCAGATTTATCCTATTGGATTTTGTGGGGCGCCGGATGAGAATGACGGAGTGTTAGTGCCGCGAATCCGCAAGGTGATGGAGTGGTCAGAGCATATTGCAAAGGTGGGGGCAGATGCAGTATATTTTTCCCCAATCTTTGAGTCAGACCGTCATGGCTACGACACCAGAGATTATACCAAGGTTGACTGCCGACTGGGCACCAACGAGGATTTTGCAGATGTGTGTAAGAGCCTCCATGACGCTGGTGTAAAAGTGGTGTTGGACGGTGTATTTAACCATGTGGGAAGGGGCTTTTTCGGTTTCAAGGATGTGCAGGAGAAGAAGTGGGATTCCAAGTATAAGGACTGGTTCCACATTAACTTTGACGGCAACAGCTGTTACGATGACGGCTTTTGGTACGAGGGTTGGGAAGGTCACTTTGAGCTGGTAAAATTGAATCTGCGCAATCCGGAAGTTGTGAATTATCTGCTTTCCTGCATTGACGGCTGGGTAAAAGAGTTTGATATTGACGGTATCCGTCTGGATGTGGCATATCTGCTGGACCAGGATTTTCTGCGCACGCTTCGTGCCCACTGCAATAACCTGAAAGAGGATTTTGTGCTGATTGGAGAGCTTTTGCACGGAGATTATAATATGTTTGTGGCGGAGGACAAGCTGCACAGCTGCACCAATTACGAGTGCTACAAAGGACTGTATTCCAGCTTTAATTCCATGAACATGTTTGAGATTACCCATTCTCTGCTCCGTCAGTTCGGACCGGAGAACTGGACATTGTACAGAGGAAAGCATCTGCTCTGCTTTGTGGACAACCACGATGTTTCCAGAGTGGCGTCCATTTTGACCAACAAGGAGCATCTGCCGTTGATTTACGGTATGCTGTTTGGTATGCCGGGTATCCCCTGCATCTATTACGGCAGTGAGTGGGGGGCAGAGGGCGAGAAGCAGAAAGGCAGCGATGCCAACCTTCGTCCTTGCTTTGAGAAGCCGGAGTTTAATGAGTTGAGTGAATGGATTGCCAAGCTGGCAAAGGCACACAAGGAGTCTAATGCGCTTTGCTATGGCGATTTCGGACAGGTGGTGCTGACCAACAAGCAGGTAATCTTTAAGCGTGAGACTGAATCCGAGCGGGTGCTGGTGGCTGTGAATGCGGATGGAGAGAGCTTCCATGCAGGCTTTAGCGACGGCAAGGGCGTGGATTTGCTGACGGGCAAGGAGTATGACCTTGGTGGCGGCATGGATATGGAGCC
>CAZSGT010000392.1:0-2737 GCA_964606215.1 uncultured Lachnospiraceae bacterium | reverse complement strand
ATATTTTAAAATATACAGTACAGACGCTGCACAGACGGCGGCAGCATACGTAAATGTAGATGAAGCAACACGAAAGGTGACGATTTCATACCCTTCTACATACAACGAGTTTGGTTCGGTTTCTGGGGTTATCAAGAGAAGCAATCATATCAACACGTACAGCGCAAGACAGTTGGAGGATGGCACTACCGAGATAACGGTAACCTACCGGGAAAATTCCCAGGCTTATGTCTCCACTGCGGGAACGGTGACAACCATAAACTTTTTGCCGCTGCAATATTCTTTGTTTATTCCCAAAGCAGAGGATATGGTTTTTAGTGAGATAAAAGATAGCGATGAGTATCACAAAAAGAAATTTACGATTACCATCAAGGGCGATTATACTGCATTTTTTAAGAAAAATCCCATACGGATTATTTCCAAAAATATCAAAAGTGCCAAGGTGTCTTTGAATAGTGCTGGAAACACAAAAATTACAGTAAAAACCACAAAAATCCAAGGATATAAATTATATGACCAGGGAGATACTATTGTGGTAGATGTGAACAATCCTTCAAAAATTTACGATAAAATCGTAGTTCTTGATCCTGGTCATGGTGGAAAAGATCCTGGTGCAAAAAGCCGGGGAACCAATGAGAAAGATTTAAATTTTAAAATTCTCTACACCTATGGCAGAACATATTTTAATGATTCCGACATAAAAGTATATTATACAAGGGTAAAGGACAGCTATGTTCCACTATATGATTTGGCGGCATTTTCCAAAAAAGTGGAGGCGGACATGTATGTGAGTCTGCATATGAATTCTGCCGGCAGCTCTGCCGCCAAAGGAACGGAAGTATATTATTCCAAAATAAACAAAACGAAATGGTCCTCCGGGCTTACCAGTAAGGTAATGGCAAAGAAGTTCTTAAAGAATGTCCGGTCGGCTATGGGAACGGTAGACCGTGGTGTGCGCACTGCAAACTTTGTGGTCGTAAAGGCAAATACTGTACCGGCAGTTTTGATTGAGATGGGATTTATTTCCAACAAATCGGATTATAAGAAACTGACAAATACAACGTACCAGAAAAAAGCGGCAAATGCTATTGCCACATCAGTAAAACAATTATTTAAAAAATATGAAACAGACAGGGAATAAATAAAATCCTGTCCTGGAAAAGGCGGGTATTTGGAATATGAGATATGTGATAAAAACACAAGAAAATAATGAAACAATATATGACACAAAAAAAATGTGCGGCAGGAGAAACCTATGCATGTCAGAAAGAAAATGGTGGATATTTGGGATTTTTGTGGGACTTGCTTTATGGTTTTGCTGCATGCTGCAGTTTTCACCTGTGGCAGATGCGTCATCTGTGCAGGGTACAACGATTTTAACACAGGATACCATGTTAGATCCAGATACCATAGCGCCTAAATTGAGCGCCAGTTACTCTGTAATGAACCAAAAGGCAATTGTGAAAGTAAAAGCAAAGGATGCACAGTCAGGACTGGCAAAACTGGTATGGATAAAAGGAGATATTCAGAAAGCGGATAGCAGTAAATGGGCTTCGGCAAAAGATATTTTGGCGGATAAACAGTTTACTGTCACTAAAAAGGGAACCTATTCTATTCTGGCACAGGATGCCATGGGAAATACCAGTATTTTTAACCTGGAAGTTATCATGGAAATGAAAGCCGTATGGGTATCTTTTTTAGAGTACTCATCCAAGGGCTATACGGAGAAGTCTTTTAAGAGATATGTAAATACGATTTTAGATACCTGTGTAACAAAACATTTGAATACTGTCATTTTCCATGTTCGTCCCTTTGCGGATGCCATGTATGATTCTTCTTATTTTCCCTGGTCAAAATACGCATCTGGAAAAGCCGGGAAGAATCCAGGATTTGACCCTCTAAAATATGCGGTGGAAGCTGCACACAAGCGAGGTCTTTCCATACAGGCATGGATAAATCCATATCGGATTACCGGACAGGGAACCAGCGCAAAAAGCCTTCCAAAGGGTTCCATTGCCAGAAAATGGAAAACTTCCAAATCTTCATCTGTGCGCCGGCGGGTGCTGGCTTATGAAGGAAAATTATATTTTAACCCGGCTTCCACTGCTGTGCAGAAGCTTATTGTCAATGGCGTAAAAGAAATAGTGGAAAAATATGATATTGACGGGGTGCATTTTGACGATTATTTTTACCCTAATTTGGGCAGCCGCTACAAGAAAAATTTTGATGCCAAAGAATATAAAGCCTATGTAAAAAAATGTGCAAAGAAAAAAAAGAAAGCCATGACGATTGTAAAATGGCGCAGAAAAAATATTGATAATCTTGTTAAAAAGACCTATGCCGCAGTGAAAAAGGCTGACAAAAACTGTGTGTTTGGCATCAGCCCTGCCGGAAATATTGATAATCTTTACGCAAAAAATAATTATTACTGCGACGTAAAAAAATGGATGAATTCAGATAAATATATTGATTATATTTGCCCGCAGATATACTGGTCTTTTACCCAGAAGACCTGTCCCTACAAAAAGACTCTGAAGCGTTGGCTTGCCATTCCACGAAGCAGTTCGGTGAATATGTATGTCGGTCTTGCTGCATACCGGGCAGGCATCAGCAAAAAAGAGGCAGTCAGTATTACAGATAAGGAATGGGCAAAGAAAAGCGATATTTTAAAACGGCAGGTAACCACGGCAAGAGACACCGGGAAAGTGGACGGTTTCGTGCTGTTTTCCTACCAGAA
>CAZSGT010000391.1:0-2744 GCA_964606215.1 uncultured Lachnospiraceae bacterium | reverse complement strand
TGGTTGATGCGGTTCTCCTTCAAATGCTCTTTTATCTCGTCATTTAATATACTCTCATTTATTTTTGTCTCTGCCATGCTGATTCCTTTCTTATTCCGATAAAAATCCAGTCAGCGGAGAGGAAGCGCTGCCGCCCTTCTCCATCACTCTGCCAAGTCCCGCCAGATACGCGCTGCGCCCTGCCTCTATGGCTTTTCGGAACGCTTCCGCCATCACCGGGATATCTCCAGCGGTGGCAATGGCTGTGTTCGCCATCACTGCCGCCGCCCCCATCTCCATGGCTTCGCATGCCTGGGAGGGTTTTCCGATGCCCGCGTCCACAATCACCGGCAAATCAATCTCATCTATCAAAATCTGAATAAACTCTCTGGTACAAAGTCCTTTATTGGAGCCAATGGGCGCTCCCAGCGGCATCACACAGGCAGCCCCCGCCTCCTGCAAATCCCTTGCCACATTCAAATCCGGATACATATAAGGCATCACCACAAAGCCTTCCTTTGCCAATATCTCCGTCGCCTTGATGGTCTCTGCATTGTCCGGCAAAAGGTATCTGGAATCCCGGATGACCTCAATTTTCACAAAATCCCCACACCCCAGTTCTCTGGATAATCTGGCAATGCGCACCGCCTCCTCAGCGTTTCTCGCACCAGATGTATTTGGCAGAAGGGTTACCCCCTCTGGTATGTAATCCAGTATATTTGCCAGACCGTCGTTGTTTGCCCTGCGCAGTGCCAGCGTAATAATCTGTGCCCCTGCATGCTCCACTGCCGCCTGAATCAAGTCCAGCGAATACTTCCCGGAACCCAGAATAAACCGGGAGGTAAATGTATGGTCTCCCAACACAAGGGCGTCTTCTTCCTGTGTACCATCTCCACCTCCCATAAAGCTTACAACCTCCACCACATCACCGTCTTTTAAAGTCACTGTATCATATGTATCTTTCGGAATAATCTTCAGCGAAACCTCCACTGCCACCTGACCTTTTTTGTAGCCCAGCTGCTCTAACATCTGGGTTACAGTCAATCCCTCTGTGAGAGTCGTTTCTTTTCCATTTACAATAATCATGTTTTTCCTCCATTTCTTTGCCACGTGCATCTTTATCGAATAGGAGAAATTTCCTATTCGATAAAAATGCGCAGAACTCCCGAAAGCCTGCACCCGAGGTGGTGCACCCCTTCATGAGTTCTGCGCTCAATCTGTCTGCTATTATAAAGTTTTTACAGTGGTTTGTCAACCAGTATCCTCCCTACAACCGGTCTTTGGTAAATACAATTTCTGACGTTCCTGCAGCATCCTCATAGACACTCCAGTATGTTTCAAATCCCAGCAGGTTCTGCCTGGAATCTTCCTCCACTTTCAGATTCTCTATATTTTTGATGTGGGTCCGGATGTTATCCTTTGTATACTCCAATGTACTGTGCGCACACACATATGTATCAAAATCCAGCTGCAACGTTTCTTTTAAGGTATCATACAGCTGCGACATTTGCAGGGAACCATAGTTAAACAGCCATAATTGCCCATTCATGGCATCCCCCGCAAGCAGCATCCGCTCTTCCGGTATGAGAAATCCCACGGAAGCCTTTGTGTGCCCTGCCAAAGGCACCACCTCCATATGGAGATTCCCCAGAGAAATCCTCTCACCCACTTTTATATTTTTTCGCTCGTAGGTTTGCGGCGTCTCTGAAAAATGGTCTATCAGCTCCCATTCCTCCTCCATGGCAAAAACCGTATCAAACCAATGATTCCCCCCAACATGGTCGGGATGTCCATGGCTGTTAATCACCATATAGGGCGTTGTAATATTCTGCTCCACAAACTTCCGCAGATTCCGTCTTCCCCATCCGGTGTCCACCAACACCGCCAGCTCACTTCCGCGGACAAGTGTACAATACACTCCGTCGTCCTCGGCAATCTGCCAGATATTCTCACGCAATTTTGTATAGGTATAAGATAAATTTTCCTGCATTACTGCATCCCCTCCTTACTCCACAATCAGTTCCCGCACCTCTACTTTCTTTACCCGTCCGGCTTCCATAAACGCAAACAGGTAAAAACATCCGCAAATCATCGCCACCGGCACTGCAAACGTGTGCACATAGAACGTTTCCGAAAAGCTGGAGATTCCTATCATGCGAAGCATCATACTCAGCACATTTCCAGAAAACATTGCCGCCAGCACCCCGCCCACAATGGAGCCTAGCACCGCCACAATGAGAAAACGGGCAGCAAACTGCAGACGGAGATGTTTCGAGGTAAATCCCAGTGCCTTGTATATGCCAATATCCGTCCGTTCTCTTAAAAATGCTTTAGAACATACGATGTGGGTCACCACTACCGCAAATATGGCAGAAAAAATATAGACCACCGCCGTCATAAAATATATGGCCATCTCGTAAGACTCATCCATAAGATCCTCCGTAAATTTTACTTCCACAATATCCCCGTAATCCCTCTCCAGCGCCTGAACAATTTTCTCCCCGGCAGAAAGGTCAGCAAGTACATATCCCATGTACCATACCTGATGATTTCCAAGAGTTTTCGCCGCATCTATGGTAATGCTGAGATTCTTGCCTGCATCGTTCATCCCCTGGTTCAGTCCCGATATGATATACTCGCCTTTCTTATCCTCATATCCCAGGGTAACCCTGTCACCAACCTTCAAGTCCATGCTTTCCGCAGCAATTTCTGTCATGACAATCTCATTGTCATAGAGCGGCTGCCTGCCCTCGGATATGGCAAGA
>CAZSGT010000390.1:0-2746 GCA_964606215.1 uncultured Lachnospiraceae bacterium | reverse complement strand
GCCTGTTTTTGGCATATATGCGGTTTCCTACCAATGGATTAGGATTATTTTAGACGGAAAGTTTGCAAAAAGCTTCCCTGGAAAATCCAGAAAGGACTTGAAAACTGGCGATTAGTTTGTTAGTATAAAATATGTATGATTATGTGAAATCAGGAATGTGTAAAAAAGCATGCAGCTTAATATATTTCACAGATACGTGAGCAGAAAGGAGAAAGGCAAATGGCGAAAGTATCATTTGATTACTCATTGGTGAAGAAGTTTGTTGCAGACCATGAGATGGAGAGCATGAAGGTAATTGCAGAGAATGCGAAAGAGGTGATGGTGGACAAAACCGGTGCAGGTAACGATTTCCTCGGCTGGATTGACCTTCCGGTAGACTATGACAAAGAGGAGTTTGCCAGAATTAAGGATGCAGCGAAGAGGATTCAGAATGATTCTGAAGTACTTGTGGTAATCGGTATTGGAGGTTCTTATCTGGGAGCGAGAGCAGCCATTGAGTTCTTAAGACACAGTTTTTATAACAGTGTTTCCAAGGAGATTCGCAAAACTCCCGAAATCTACTATGCAGGAAACAGTTTGAGCGGAACATATATTTCACAGTTGATTGAAGTTATTGGTGACAGGGATTTTTCTGTCAATGTAATCAGCAAGTCTGGTACTACCACAGAGCCGGCAGTTGCATTCCGTGTATTTAAGAAATTATTAGAGAAAAAGTATGGTAAAGAGGGTGCTGCAAAACGTATTTACGCAACCACGGATAAGGCGAAGGGAGCTCTTAAGAACCTTGCAACGGAAGAGGGTTATGAGACTTTTGTTGTGCCGGATGATGTAGGTGGACGTTTCTCTGTACTGACAGCAGTAGGGCTTCTTCCGATTGCGGTCAGCGGTGCAGATATTGACGGTTTAATGCAGGGGGCTGCAAATATGCGGGAAGTTTGTCTTGGAAAGCGTTTTGAGGAGAACGGTGCAATGCAGTACGCAGCTATCCGCAATATCCTGTTGCGCAAAGGCAAGAGCGTTGAGATTTTAGGAAATTATGAACCGGCATTCCATTACGTTGCTGAGTGGTGGAAACAGTTGTATGGTGAGAGCGAAGGAAAGGACCAGAAGGGTATTTTCCCGGCAGCAGTGGATTTGACCACAGATTTACATTCCATGGGACAGTTTATTCAGGATGGAAGCCGCATTATGTTTGAGACGATTATGGAGTTAGACACACCTTCCCATGAGATGGTTCTGGAGGAAGAGCCGGTGGATTTGGATGGTTTGAATTACCTGACTGGAAAGACATTGGACTTCATCAATAAGAGTGCCATGAAGGGTACGCAGCTTGCCCATACGGATGGAGATGTTCCCAATCTGCTGTTGAAGGTAGCTGGACAGGACGAGGTTTCCCTGGGAGAACTGTTCTACTTCTTCGAGTTTGCCTGCGGCGTCAGCGGTTACATAAACGGAGTGAATCCATTTAACCAGCCGGGCGTGGAGAGCTACAAGAGCAATATGTTTGCACTTCTTGGAAAGCCGGGTTACGAGGCGCAGAGAGAAGAGCTTATGAAGAGATTATAAATTGAAATGAAAATATTTTTGTGGTGATGTACCGCAGGAATAGAGTTTGAGTTTACAGAGGCGGTCACCCGGTGGTGGCCGCCTTTTACAGGTAAAGGGGGTTCACGTTTGCAGACATTACTGATTATTGATGATGAGAAGATGCTGACAGATTTGCTGCGCCAGCATTTTACCAATACAGGATATCTGGTGTATACGGCAAATGATGAGGAAACGGCAATGTCGCTTCTTGGCAGGAATCCGGATTTGATTCTTTTGGATATTATGATGGAAAATTTTGACGGATATGATTTTTGTATACGGATACGTCCCCTTGTGAGCTGCCCAATTTTATTTTTGACGGCGAGAATTGCCGAGGATGACAAGATAAAGGGACTGCAGATTGGCGGTGACGACTACATTACTAAGCCATTCAGTCTGGAGGAACTGTCGGCAAGAGTTCAGGCGCATTTGCGGCGGGAGTCCAGGACAAATGCCAGAAATGCCCTGCTGGTTACAGGAAAATTGATTCTAAATCTTTCCGAAAAGACGGCGGTGTATGAAAACCAGGAAATCGCTTTTTCAAAGAAACAGTTTGAGATTATCCGTTATCTGGCAGAGAATGCCAGACAGGTGTTTGATAAGGAACAGATTTATGAGGCGGTGTGGGGATTGGACGGAGATGGAGACAGCAATGCGGTGAAAGAGCATATCCGGAAGATTCGGGCAAAGCTAAAAGAAACCACAGGTCAGGATTTTATCGAAACAGTCTGGGGGATGGGCTATAAATGGAACGCATAAAAAATGGATGGAAAAACCTTTCGTTAAAAAAGGCATATATATTTACGGTGCTGTCATTTGTGGGCATTGTTGTTTTGCTGTCTGCGGTGACGATTTTATGTTGTCTGAGGGGAAGGGATTATCTGCTGCCGGACGGACACAGTGCATATTTGACGGTGGAGAAACAGTATGAGGACGGTTCGACAGTGATTGAAATTATTGAGGTTTCTATGGAGGGCGGAGACTGGTCGCCTGCTGTTACAGGGTATGTGGAGAGGGAGCCCGAAGATGAAGAGGCGGAAGATATTTCAGAAAGAGAGGGGACTGTAGAAGGGGGAGAGGATACAGAAGATAAGCAGGTGTTGGAACGGTATAAGATTGTACAGGTGGAGGACGGATACAGCTACCTTACCCCTAAGAG
>CAZSGT010000389.1:0-2760 GCA_964606215.1 uncultured Lachnospiraceae bacterium | reverse complement strand
GGCTGTTGTATTGACCGCATACTCTTCCTCCCTTCAACTTACTATATCTCCTTTCTTCCCATCAACCCCCGCCCAAATATCCAAAGTCCTCTTCTCCCAACACCCTGCCGTGTTTCGCAAAATGCAGCCGGACTGCCTTCACCACATCCTCATTGCGCATGCCCCTGCTCTTTGCAGCTGCTAAAAACGCCGCGCCCATAAGCACCTCCTTAATACCACTTCCTGACAGTTCAAACTCCTGTGCAAAAAAAGAAAAATCAATCTCTTCCTCCACCGGCGTATCCTCTGGCAGAAGAACCCGGAACAACTCCAGACGCACCCCGGCGTCCGGAAACACGAAATGCACCATAAACTTGATTCTTCGCTTAAAAGCGTCATCCATATTTCCAATCAGATTGGTGGCAAGAATGCTGATTCCGTCATAATCCTCCAGTTTTTGCAAAAGATGAGCCGTCTGGGTATTAGCATTGCGGTCCAGGGAATCTTTTACCTGGGACCGTTTGGAAAACAGAGCGTCCGCCTCATCAAAAAACAACAGGGCGTTGGTATTTCTGGCACGCCGGAACAACTCCGTAATATTTTTTTCCGTCTCGCCAATATATTTGCTGACAAGTCTTGATATATCCACACGGTACAAAGGCAGTCCCATTTCATTGGCAATCACCTGCGCCGCCATGGTCTTGCCCGTTCCGGGCGGACCGTAAAACAAAGCGCAGATGCCACGCCCATAAGGGGTCTTTCGGTAAAAGCCCCATTCCTGTCCCACCAGGCTACGGTATTTCACCCTGTCACAAATCATTTCCAGCTGTTCTCTCTGGTCATGGCTTACAATCAAATCTTCCCATATGTAGGTAGACGGAATGAAATCTGCCATGCCCTTAAACTGGTTTCCGAACTGCCTTGCCACCCCGTCCCGTATGTCATTTTTTCCAATGGCTTCTCCTCTATGGGCAGCATGCAGACTGGCATCCCACAACACCTCCTTGATATCCCGGGGTGTAAGAATATACCAGCTGGCACACAGGGCGATATCCACTTCCTCCTGAAAAGAACAGTTTTTCCCATATTCATTCCACAAACATCTCCGCTCCAAAGCCGTCAGCAAGGGTAGTTCCATGTGTAGAACCCGAAGACCATATTTTCGCAGAAAATCTGCCTTATCCCTGCTAATCCAAAAGACCATTTCTGCATGTTTTCGAATATAGGCCAGCAAAAAGCATAGTCCCTGCGGTGTCTGTTCCTGCCGCTCCGGCTCATCTTCCCGGTTCGACCACTCCGGTTCTTTATATCCCACAAAGCAAGGAATTGCTGGCAGGAGAACACATTCCAACCGGATTTTGTCAAGCAGTATTCGGAGTTCCTCAATGGTTGCCATGAGAATCCGCTCCATGTCCACAAACAAAAGATTCTGTTTTTGTATTTTTGCAGCGCTTTGAAGCAAAAACCTTTTTCCAATTCCCTCTGCTCCGTACAGACCAATGACATTGCCGGTGCAATCTGCCTCCTCTGTAATCTGCTCCATATAACCGGAGAGGGCGTCCCGTTTTTCCTGCCGGATTCTTATGGAATCCAACGTGTCCGTATACCAGAATACCTCTGCCAAATCCTCCAGTTCTGTTCCAATTTCATCCTTTCCGTACAGGTACCCAAGCACCCTGCCATTTAACACCATCGTATAAGACGTATGTGAACCCAGAGCCGGCATTGATGTATCCAGAAAACATCGAAATAACACGCTTTTTTTCTGAATTGCCCCTGCAAATTCCGCTCTGGAAACGTTCCCCGCAACCTGATACATTTTCACTGCCATCGCCAGGGTGGGCGCTTTATTTCCCTCATTTCCCGGAAACCCCATACAGAGCTGTGCATACTTTTCTTCTACGCACACCGCAAAGGAAAGCAAAAACAAAAACTGCTCCCAATCCGTAAATTTCATTTTCTCCATCAGAATGCGAAAACGAAATTTCTCCTTTTCCGGCGTATGCTGCAGGCGGCTTTTGATATGTAAGGAAGCGCCCCCTATCTCGTTCTCCACCGAAAATTCCGGGTGTGTCTTCTCCACCTCTCTTTGCATTTCCCTGTGTATCCAGCCTCCAGCCTGAAACAAAATGTCCAGACACCGGAACAAATCCTTCCAGTACTCGGTTTCCTTTTCATAGGCAGTATGTTTCTTTTTCTTCTCAAACCTATCCCCGTACAAGTTTGTACCCATACTGTGCCCTCCTTTACAAAAATCCGGTAACACATCCCCCTTTCCATTCTTTCTTATCCACAGTTTACAAGGCACATATCTACATTTCTCTCTACAAAAACGCTAAAATTTCAATCTCATCCTTGTCCGGTCATGAACCCCTTCCCCAATAGCGAAGCAGTAAAACCGTTCTGTCCATCTCCTGCTTCATGTCCCCGGCAAACTGCTGTAAATCCTCCAGAACATCCTCCGTAATTTCTTTTACGCCATATGCCCGCTTCAACACCGCATTCAAATTCTCCTGCAAATATTCCCGGGTATACTCGTTTCCCTTTACATCTACCGTTTTCGGAACCCCCTGGGTAAATAAAAACAACATGTCCCCCTGGGAAAACCGGACGTCCTGTCTTCGGTACGGAACATTTTCCATATTGGCAAGTTCAAAGCCAGACTTCACATCCAGCTGTTCAAAAGCTTTTCCGGAATGCTTCCAGAATGGGTGCATCTGTCCAGCATTACAGCAGGATAAAATCCCTGTCTGTAAATCAATAATTCCCACAAAAACCGAT
>CAZSGT010000388.1:0-2764 GCA_964606215.1 uncultured Lachnospiraceae bacterium | reverse complement strand
GTACAACCAGAGACGCTATAGACACGGCGCTGACTCACGATGGAAAGGAATACGTGTTTATTGATACGGCGGGACTGCGGCGGAAAAATAAGATTAAAGAGGAACTGGAACGTTACAGCATTATCCGCACGGTGGCTGCTGTGGAGCGCGCCGATGTTGTGATGCTTGTCATTGATGCGGTGGAGGGGATTACTGAGCAGGATGCGAAAATCGCAGGCATTGCCCATGAGCGTGGCCGGGGCATGGTGATTGTGGTCAATAAATGGGATGCCATTGAAAAGGATAATAAGACAGTAAAGGAATATACTGACAAAATCCGTCAGACCCTTTCCTTTATTCCTTATGCGGAGATTATGTTTATTTCTGCAAAGACGGGACAGCGGATGAACAAAATTTTTGAGCAGCTGGAGATGGTAATTCAAAACCATGCTCTTCGTATTGCAACGGGTGTACTCAATGAAATTCTGTCAGAGGCTGTTGCCATGCAGCAGCCGCCTTCCGATAAGGGGCGCAGGCTGAAAATTTTTTATATGACCCAGGTCAGTGTGAAACCGCCGACGTTTGTTATTTTTGTTAATTCTAAAAAGCTGATGCATTTTTCCTACACAAGATATTTGGAGAACCGTATCCGGGATGCGTTTGGATTTGGCGGTACGCCCCTTCGCTTCCTGATTCGGGAGAGACAGGAAAAATAAATGGAATCCATGAAGAAAGGGAAGAGAGAGTATGGATATAAATGTATATTTGACGATGCTGGCTTGTGTGGTTGTGGGATATGCTTTTGGAAGTATTCCCACTGGCGTACTGGTGGGAAAGCTTTACCAGAAAGATATCCGCAGTGAAGGAAGCGGGAATATAGGTACTACCAATGCCCTTCGTACCATGGGAGTGAAGGGGGCGCTTCTTACTTTTGTGGGAGATGTGCTAAAGTGCGTGATTCCCATTGTGCTTATGCGCAGTTTTCTGCATGAGCAGACCGATTACAGTTATTTATTCGGGTTGTGCGGTGGTTTTGGAGCCGTGCTGGGACATAATTTTTCCTGCTGGTTGAAGTTTAAGGGCGGCAAAGGAATTGCCGTGACAAGTGCGGCGGTGCTTGCCACATCTGACTGGCGCATTATTGTGGCAGGGCTTTTGATATTTATTGTGGTCGTAGCGGTGACCAGATACGTATCCCTGGGTTCTTTGTTTGTGGCATGGTATCTGCCAGCCAATACGTTGTTATTCCACAGGCAGGACCAGATCTTTGCGTGGATGCTTGCTATCAGCCTGTGTTATACCCTGTTGGCATATATACGGCACAAGGATAATATTGTACGCCTGCTTCACGGCAATGAACGTAAAATTGGAGAAAAAAAGGAAGAGCAGAAATAAATCATTACTCTGCAGTTTATGCCTGCACCGGGGCATAAATCTGCGCTGTGCAAAAAAACAATGAAGAAGTAAGGAAATTATAGAAAGAGAAGGTGTTATTGATGAAGAAAGTTACATTTTTAGGAGCGGGAAGCTGGGGAACAGCTCTTGCGATTTTGCTTGCCAATAACGGGCATAAGGTTACCATCTGGTCTGCGGTGCAGGCAGAGGTGGATATGCTGTCAGAGAATCGGGAACACATGGACAGACTTCCGGGTGTGAAGCTTCCCGACAGCATTGAAATTACGTCGGATTTAGAGAAGGCATGTAATGCGGGAGAGGATTTGCTTGTGTTATCTGTGGCATCCCCTTATGTGAGAAGTACCGCAGCCAGGCTAAAAGATTATATTCCCCAGGGACGTATTATTGTCAATGTAGGTAAGGGCATTGAAGAGGATACATTGATGACGCTTTCTGAGATTATCGAGCAGGAGCTTCCACAGGCAGATGTGGCGGTGCTTTCCGGTCCCAGCCATGCGGAGGAGGTTTCCAAGCAGATGCCGACCACAGTGGTGGTGGGCGCCCACTCGGAAGAGACCGCAAACTTTATTCAGGAGATTTTTATGAGTCCGTGTTTCCGCGTGTATACCAGCCCGGACATTATCAGCATCGAACTTGGCGGGGCATTAAAGAATGTCATTGCCCTTGGCGCCGGTGTGGTTGATGGTCTTGGCTTTGGCGACAATACCAAGGCAGCGCTGATTACCAGAGGAATTGCGGAGATTTCCCGTCTGGGTGTGGCAATGGGCGGCAACATACAGACATTCCTGGGTCTTTCCGGTATCGGAGATTTGATTGTAACCTGCACCAGTAACCACAGCCGGAACCACAATGCCGGGTATCTCATGGGACAGGGTAAGTCCATGCAGGAGGCCATGGACGAGGTAAAACAGGTGGTAGAGGGTGTGTATTCCGCTAAGGCAGCGCTGAAACTTGCGCATAAATATAATGTTTCCATGCCCATTGTGGAACAGGTAAATCTTGTATTGTTTGAGGGACAGTCTGCAAAAGACGCGGCAATGGCATTGTTTACCAGGGATAAGGTGGACGAGTATCCGGATTTGGTGTGGGAAAAATAAAATATGAAACGTTATGCTCTGGCAGTTGTGTATGGAAGTTTTTGGCAAAAAATTTTCGATATATAACTGCCAGAATTATTATTTTATGATGAATGAAGGAGAAAATATGCTGGCAATACTGGAAGTCAAAATACAGTGGACAAAGGAAAACCGCTCGCCACAGGGCGCTGCCCGGAGAAAGCAGTATTTCAATCCTATTCGACTAGAAGAGACCGACTTACTTTCCGGAGAGGGTGTTTTCGTAAAAAAATGTGAATATACCCAGCAGGAAA
>CAZSGT010000387.1:0-2765 GCA_964606215.1 uncultured Lachnospiraceae bacterium | reverse complement strand
ACCAATCATGAACTTCTTATCGTTCTCTTCCAGTCCCAGTTCATGCTGTAAACCACGTTTATTCTTAACCTTTTCCTTGCGGAAGTTCTTTACGTTATAGTTTGCATAAATCAGCGGGTCTGTCTCCGGATTGTACTCTTCATAATCCAGACCGTTGACAATACCTTTCAGGCAATTGGAACGGGCACGCATAAGCCCATCCAGATTCTCACCGTAAAATGGCATCTTAATCTCTTCTGCATAGGAATCGCTTACTGTAGTAACCATATCTGCATATACGATACCGCCCTTTAAGTAATTGGCATCTCCATATGCCTCCAGCTTATCTGCTGAAAAATAATAGCTGTTCAGTCCTGTAATATCCTTTACAGACTTCACATCCCATACACCCTGGAATTTCAGGTTATGGATGGTCATAATCGTCTTGATACCATGGTAAAAGTCATTTGCCATAAACGAATCTTTAATATACACAGGAATCAATCCGGTCTGCCAGTCATGACAGTGGATGATATCTGGTCTAAAGTCCAGTGATGGCAATGCAGATAAAGCAGCCTTGTCAAAGAATGCAAACTTCTCAATATCCTCATGGATATTGCCATATGGCTGGAAGCCTGCAAAATAATATTCATTGTCGATGAAATAAAAATGTACTCCGGCATATTCCATCTCCAACACGCCAACATACTGGCTGCGCCATGCAAGATCCATATAAAAATGGGTCTTATACTGCATCTTGTCCTTCCACTCCTGTGGAATACAGGTGTACTTTGGAATCATAACCCGGACATCGTACTTTTCCTTGTCAAAATACTTTGGAAGAGAACCTACAACATCTGCCAAACCGCCAGTCTTCACAAATGGATGACACTCTGACGCAATAAACAAAATATTTTTCATGAATCAAACCTCCCTGTGCTTATCGTTAGTATCTTTAATTATACCGTATCTTTTCCAATTAGGAAAGCCATATTTTCATAAAAAATACACGATTTATGCACGCATCTTATATTCCAGACGAATTTTGTCTGCAATCAGGGCAACAAACTCAGAATTTGTCGGTTTTCCCTTTCCTCCATTTACCGTATATCCAAACAACTCATCAATCGTATCCATCTTCCCTCTGCTCCATGCCACCTCAATCGCATGTCGAATTGCCCGCTCCACACGACTTGATGTGGTTTTATGGTTTTTGGCAATCGTAGGATATAGAAGCTTCGTAATTGAACTAAGCATTTCCGGGTCATTTACCGACATCATAATGGCATCCCGCAAGTATTGATATCCTTTTATATGTGCCGGAACGCCAATCTCGTGAATGATATTCGTTACATCTGCCTCCAGACTGTACATAGGTGGTGCTTCCTGCTTTTTCTCAAAGATTCCGCTGACAACCTGATGGTCTCTTTTCGTACCCAGCATGTTTTTGATGGATTTTACCCTTGCAAGCAGCATTTCGTTATCAAAAGGCTTCAAAATGTAATAGCTTGCTCCCAGAGCAAAAGCGTTCTCCGCCACACGGTCTTGTCCAATTGCCGTCACTACAATATATGCAGTTTCTTTGCTATAGCAGGAATCCTCCTTCATTTTTTCCAGTACGCCCAAACCATCTAATTTTGGCATAATCAAATCCAACAGCACTACATCGGGTGTATACTCCTTAATTTTCTGTAGTCCATCCATACCATCATAAGCTGTTGCTAACACCTCAATTTCATTGTCCTCGGACAAAATATGTTTCAGTGATGATACCATTCTTTCGTTATCGTCAATAATAACTACCCCCAGCTTGCTCAATTTGCAACCTCCTTCGTTTTCTACTATATCGCATTTTTTGCTATCATTCTACTTTAATAGAATATAATTGTCAAGTATTTTCTGTATAATCACTCATACCAATAAATATTTGACATTTATTAGTATACGTGCTTTCTTTTATATTTTCAACACAAACCGATATCTTTTTTTCGACAATTGTAGTCTCATTCCATCATTTAACGATTCATTTCTCCTTATTTCTCCAGCATCCGCTCTATAAATGTCGCATATCCCAACAGTGGATTTCTGACAAATACATGTGTCACTGCCCCAATACATTTTCCATCCTGAAGAATTGGCGCACCACTCATTCCCTGCACAATCCCCCCAGTCAGACGTATCAGTTCCGGGTCCGTCACTTCAATTTCCATCCCTTTATTATCCGTAGAATTTATTGAGATTTTTCGTATGGCAATTTCATATTCCCTGACACTGCCATCCACCTGGCACAAAATCGTTGCAGCACCAGTATGAATTTCCTGCTTCAAGCCAATCTCCACGCTCTTGCTGTAATCATATACCGGTTTCTCTATTTTCCCAAAAATACCATAGGGGCTGTTGCTGTCAATCTGACCCACCAAAGACTCCGGCGAAAGATATACGATTCCGGATAATTCTCCGGGATTTCCCTCCTCCCCTCTGGTAATATCCGTAACCTGGGCGTCATACAGACTTCCCTTTTTCTTTTCCAGAAGGACGCCGGTATCCGCATCTGTAATTCCATGTCCCAGTGCACCAAACCGGTTATCTTCGTCAATATATGTCATCGTGCCGATTCCCTCGGTATCCTCTCTCACCCACACGCCAATTTTGTACATGCCATCCTTCGCCAGCACATTTTCCACACGGACCGGCATTTCCTTGTCGTCTCTTCGTATCTGGAGCCGGACTTTTCCCTCCCCCGCCTGCTGCAACGCTTCAACCATCTCTGAAATGGTTACTACCTT
>CAZSGT010000386.1:0-2766 GCA_964606215.1 uncultured Lachnospiraceae bacterium | reverse complement strand
GTTTGTGACTGCGCGCTGCTTGCACAAACATTGCATTATGCGCAAAAGCAGCGCAGAAATGAGGTAAATATGTTAACACCAATTGATATTCAGAATAAGACACTCAAGACTGGTATGGGATATAACAAAAAAGATGTGGATGATTTCCTGATTCAGATTATCCGCAGCTATGAGGAATTGTACAAACAAAATGTGGAATTTAAGGAGAAGATTGGAACTCTCAGCGAGGGAATCCAGTATTACAAATCCATTGAAACTACACTGCAGAAGGCGCTTGTCCTGGCAGAAAAGACATCCAAGGAAACGAAAGAAGCCGCTATGATGAAGGCGGAGGCTTTGGAGAAGGATGCGAGAGTAAAAGCAGACCAGCTGCTGGCAGACGCCAAAAACGAACTGGATTCTGTCCGGAACCAGACTATTACCCTGGTACAGAATTACGAAAGTTTCCGGCTGCAGTTTAAAAAACTTGCCGCTACACAGCTTGAGCTGGTAGAGGGAGATGGATTTAAAATTTACGCACCGGAACTGGAAAAGTTTATGAACGGAACTTCCGATGATTTGCAGTCCGAAACTCTGATTGCCTCTATCAATCAGGCACAGGAAGCACAAGACCGTGCAACTGCAGAGCTGGAGGCAGTAAATCAGAACATTGCAGAATCCATCGCCCAGCTAAATGCCTCCATCGCAGAGTCAGAAGGAGCTTTTGCACAGACGGAAGATATACCACAGACACCTGTACCGGATGTTACTTCCACTGAGACAATGTCCATGGCATCGGAACTGAATCCTGCCGGGATAATGTCTGCCACACCAGAACCAAATTCTGGTGAAACAATGACTATGGCATCCGAACCAATGTCTGCAGGAACCATGCCGGTAACACCGGAACCAGTTCCTCAAATGAACTATCAGTCCTCTATGATGGAAACTTCCACGATGACGGAACCGGCTGGTGACCAGCTGATGACCCAGCCTATGCAGGCGGAACCACTGGTTTCCGAACAGTCCGTATCCATCGGAAGTATGTTGCAGCAACAGTCTGCACAGACGCCATATCAGACAACAAATATAAATCCATACGACAACACCGCAACACAGGCTCCGGCTATGGATTACAACAACACCCAGACCACCGCAGCACAAACCACCGCAGCACAGACTCCAGGAGGAGACGGATATCTGGATGAACTCCGGTTTGACAGCATGACCTACACCACACCGGCACAGCCTGTGAAAACGGAACCTGCAGGGCAGAATGGTGACGATATCCAATTTGAATTTATCAGTACAGAGGAATAACGTTTACAGGGGATGTTGTCAGAAGGTAACATCCCCCTTTTCTATGCAGACCCGGAGAGTTTCCCAAAGAAAACTCTTTTTAAATTAATAACAGAACCTGAAAGAGAGAAGATTACCATGAGCAGAAAATTAACCGTACATATGGACAAAAAGCCCATATATGACATTATCATTACCGAAGGATACGATGAACTATCACAGGTTTTTACCGACCTGGAGGTAACCGGACGAAAAATCTGTATTGTTACAGATTCCAACGTAGGCCCCCTTTACGCAGGAGAGGTTGCCGGGATTACCGGAGACTATGCATCCTTTGTGACAACCTTCACCTTTCCGGCGGGAGAGGAGTCAAAGAATTTAGACACCGTAAGCGAATTGTACAAACACCTTATTGAAAACCAGTTTGACAGAAATGATATTTTATTTGCACTGGGCGGCGGTGTGGTGGGAGACTTAACCGGATATGCGGCTGCCACCTATCTCAGGGGCATTCGTTTTGTACAGCTTCCCACATCCCTGCTTGCCATGGTGGACAGCAGTATTGGCGGCAAAACCGGTGTAGATTTCAAGGCATATAAAAATATGATTGGCGCTTTCAAACAGCCGAAAGCCGTATATATGAATTTACAGGTATTGAGCACGCTCCCTGAACGGATTTATCTCTCAGGTTTTGGCGAGATTATCAAACACGGCATGATACAATCCGCCCCGTACTATAGGGAGATTTCAGACCAGGCACAGCAGCTTTGCAACCGGGACCTTTCCGCTATGGAAGAGATTATATATAAAAGCTGTGAGATTAAGCGTGCCGTTGTGGAGGAAGACCCTACCGAAAAAGGCATCCGGGCACTGTTAAATTTTGGACACACGCTTGGACATGCCATAGAAAAATGTCTGGACTTTTCCCTGTATCATGGGGAATGCGTTGCACTGGGCTATGTTTGTGCCGCATATATATCCTGTCAGCGTGGATACATTACCAGAGAAGAACTGGCAGGAATCGAACAGATTACAAGGGCATTAGATTTACCAATCCGCCAAACGAACCTGCCGGTAGAAGATATTCTTGCAGCCACCCGCAACGATAAAAAAATGGATGGCAATACTGTCAAATTTATTCTTTTACATGCCATTGGGGATGCGTATATTGACAAAACGGTAACCATGGATGAGATGAAAGATGCATTACATTATCTGGAGACAATATAAGCAAGCTTCGGAATGGAGGTTACTATGAGTCGAAGCAGTAAAAATATATTTTACGCACTGGCTGTTATTTTGCTGACGGCACTTGACCAATTTACCAAAATATTGGCCGTGGAGCATCTGCAGGATGGTGGGAGCGTTACCGTGATTCCACACATATTATCTTTATATTATCTGGAAAATAAGGGTGCCGCCTTCGGTATGTTCCAGAATGGCACGGTATTTTTTGCCGCAGTAACAATTTTACTATTGGGATTTCTA
>CAZSGT010000385.1:0-2766 GCA_964606215.1 uncultured Lachnospiraceae bacterium | reverse complement strand
GGATTATAATGAGCCTTTATTCTTTTTCCTGCTGGATTATGTAGCGGTCATGGGTTTGTTTATATTCTTTGGGCATTATCTGGCTGGTTCTTTGAGGCAGCATGGTAGAAAGAAAAAGCATGAAGGCGGTGGCAATTTCACTTTCTGGAATGTGGAGAAATAGTGGGAAAATATGGCACAGACGGAATGTAAAGGATTGAACATATGCCAATATTAAGAAGAAAAGTTATGATGCTGGCAATCTTGTTGGTCAAGGATTATAAACCCGACACATTTCCTAAGAAGGCATCATCGCTTTTGGGAAAAGAGTTAAAACATTCTACAAAGACTTATAAATCCACTTATGCGTGGTTTCCAATTAAATGGCTGGAAGAGAAGCCGATAAATCAGGTGGTATGCATTTTTCAACAAACAGGATAACCTTGATATGCAATAGCCTCTTTCTTATAGGACTGGTATAAAACTGGTCTTATTGGAAAGGGGCTTGATTTTTGGAAAAAATAATTTTATAAGCAACAAATTACTATAGAAAAAGTAATTGCGGGTAAAATAAAAAAGTTTTCGACAAATCCTTATATGAAATTATCGAAAAAAGTATTGTTTGTGTAGTTGAGATAATAATTTGTAAGCAAAAAAAGTCGAAAAATTTGAACTGGCAAGAGCATGGAAAATTTTGCCTGTATAGTCAGTTCCCATAATAGAACAGTGAGGCTATAATGAGACACAAGTTTGGAGGATAAGGAATGCGCATAACAACGGATTTAGGAGAACTAATCAGAAAACTGAGGAATGCAAGGGGAATTACGAGGAGGTCGCTTGCAGAGCAGGCAGGAGTAAGTGTCTCACATCTGGAAAAGATTGAATCAGGACAGCGGAGTCCGGGAATGGGTACATTTATTAAAATAATGATGGAATTAGATGTAAATATTAACTTACATAGTGCAGGTAATACAGTACAGGAAAAATGTATCATTGCTATACAAGATATTGTTTCGGACTGTACAGAAGGGGAGGCGAGATATCTTGCCTATATGGTGAAATGTATGGCGGAAAGCTTTCCTTTAATGGTATAGCGGGCTTTATCGGCCTGCCAAAGGATATTGGATACAATATTTTTTGGCAGGCTGGTAACAACCATCAGGCTTAAAGTCTGACTCTCGTTTGTATTACCGGATCCTGAAAGAGGCATTGGATTCTCTTTTGTACATTGACAAACAACGTAGTTTTCTTCGTTCATAGTAATCAGTATTCAAGTTTCTCCCACTGTGCGGGGCTGCAGAGGCAGCAAGCGGCCCAGGCACGGACGCAATGACTGCCTGCGGAAACGGGCAGGGGAAGGTATTTTTTCCTCTGTCCTATCCGTCAACAAGATGACATCAAAGGCACGAGCGGCACCCCGAAGGGCCTGTGACCAGCGCTGGTTACGCTGGAACCGCCATGATCCGCTAATGGGAGAACCATAAAACCCGTTCCCCAGGGTAAAAGGGGGATACTGTGGGCATGGCCTGGGCAGCTTAGTCACCTGCCGCCACCTGCTGTCGGTATCATGGTGCTAATCAACCTGAAGCGGCTTGGATATTCCCTGCCCGGCGTAGCCGGGGTTTGTACCGGGGGTGAGAAGCAGGGCGATCCGGTCGCCTGATAATACGGTACAAATTATGATCTTGGATTGTGTTGGGAAACTGTAACATGCAGAGGTATCTTATGATGCAGCTGTAGGAAACAGTATCCCGATTTTATATTTTCTGGCGGGCATACATAAACAAAAGCCCTCCAGATTCCTTGCGGGATGCAAGACCTGTCGCCACAAGCCTGTTGTACTGCTTAGTATGGCGGACGGCGTGGTTTGCGGCGCATGGTGTTTCATCCCGCGGATAGCAGGAAGATGGGAGAACTCATTAATGAAAACAGAAACAGACATTCAGACAAGCAGACATCTCATAGACTAGAACGAGCAAGACAAGGAGGCTGTATATGGAACCGGCTTTGAGATATGGACTTGTACAAATGAAAGAGGTTGACATAAATACGGTTGACAGGGAATCTCTGGTGGATATCAGGAAAGTACAGGTAGACGGGAAACTTTCCAGGGAGCAGCGTTTTGAAGATTTTCTGCGGCAGATAAAAAACCCATATTGCTACCGATGCGGTAAGGTTGTGGTAAAAATAAGTTTTTCAGACACGGATGTTACTTTGGAAGACCGCCTGGAGCACTATCTGGCAACTATATTATAGTTAACGAAGTTTAAAATTTTGGAATTTGTAATATTGTTTGCTGATAGATAATGGCTATATAGGATACAGCCGCAATAGAGGTTATCGCAAAAGAACAAGTAACTTTCACCTAAAGGCTTGACGTTCACGCTTTAAAGTGATAAAATCCTGCTAAAATAAGCAAACCGGTGAGCCCATTGTGAAAAGTTTTGACGGGAAATTTTTTACATTGGAGGTTCGCCATGGACAATTTAAGAACAGACCGGATATACCATGCCGCTATTTATACGCGCCTGTCCAGAGAGGACGGCGACAAAGAGGAGAGCGACAGCATCGTAAACCAGAGAGAGCTGATAAGGGCGTTTCTGGCTGATAAGCCTGACATTGAGATTTGCATGGAATGTGCAGACGATGGCTACAGCGGGGTGAATTTTGAGCGCCCGGACTTCCAGCGTATGGTCAGGGAGATTGAGGCGGGACGGATTGACTGTGTGGCAGTCAAGGATCTGTCCCGGTTTGGCAGGAACTTTGTGGAGGCAGGACGCTATATTG
>CAZSGT010000384.1:0-2769 GCA_964606215.1 uncultured Lachnospiraceae bacterium | reverse complement strand
CGTGTATGGTGAAATTCCCTCTTTCGCCGCCGCATCAGCAGGTTTCTATTACCTGTTGAAACTGCTTGCCCGGCGCAATGGTTCCAAAAATATTTTGCCTGCTGTCCTCACGGTACTATGCCTTTCCCTCAGCGTCATGCTCCGAAAAAATAACCTGATCCTTCTGATTGCGGCGTTGATTGTGATTCTGCTGGAATGGTTCCAGAGCAGACGGCACGCACTGCTGGCAGTGGGACTTGCCTGTCTCTTCTGCGGTCTTGGCATCCTGCCAATGGTACAGAAAAGCTACGAACTGCGGGCCGGAAGCGAATTAAGTTCCGGTGTTACCGCCACATCTTATCTGGCCATGGGCATGCAGGAATCCTCCCGCGCAGACGGATGGTATAACGGTTTCAACTTTAACACCTTTCAGGAAGCCGGCCTGGATTCCGGCCTTGCGAATGAGATCAGCCGGCAGGCAATCTCAGATCGGCTGCAGTTCTTTCGGGAACACCCCGGATATGCCGCCCGGTTTTATCTGCACAAGCACCTGTCCCAATGGGCTGACGGCACTTACGCCTGCCGCCAGGCGACTCTTGCCACTTACGGAGGCAGAAGCAGTTTCTTTTCCTCGCTCTATGAGGGTTCTCTGAGCCGTTGTCTTATCGGTTACTGTAATGTTTACCAGAATATTTTGTATCTGGGCGCCTTCATCTGTTTCTTTACATTGTTAAGAGACCGGCGCAAGAAAGGAACCACTCCCGCGCTGAGCCCATACTTATGCTTTGTTGCCGTTATCGGAGGCTTTCTGTTCCATATTTTGTGGGAGGCAAACGCACGATACATTTTTCTTTACAGCCTTTTATTGCTTCCGTATACAGCCCATGGAATCAATGTCCTGCTACAATACGTCAGTAATACATCTGCCCACGAAGAAATCCAATAAAGTAATATATGCCACAGACCAGATGCCAAAGATATGCCAGCCACTGTAATCCGATCAGCAGCAGCTTCCATCGATGTCCCGCCAACGGTGCTTTGCTCTTTTCCTCTCCCATAGATTTTAAAAGCATCAGCAACGTTCCCATATGGCAGAAAAAGATACCATACATATATCCCCATGAGAAATTAAAGTCAACTTTCCGAAAACCTTTCTCATACAAAAAGAACGCCATGGCAAAACTCATCAGATAAATCTGCCACGAAAAACGATACAGGGTATTTTTTTTCAGTTCCTTAAAATTCAAAAGAAGCGCCAGCAGCGGAAATCCTATGGCAAGACAGACTGCCAGCGGCAGATTCTTGCAATATTGCGCCCATACTTCACCAAAACAGAAACCGATTCCTCCTTCCGCGCCCTTCTCCGGCACAAACACTCCCTTAAATTGATACAGCAGATCCAGGAAAGTGGGGAGGAAGCAGACTCCCAACTGCAATGTAGGTAAAAAATTACGGAAGCCTGACCGGAACATGCGGTACACCATAATTAATCCTGCCGCCCCCGCCAACACTATGGTGAAACTTGGTTTTGTCATGGTGCTAATCAGTAAAAACAGAGAAAAGAGAACGTAATCCCTGATCTTCTCTTTCTCTCCGTGAACACCCTCTTCATAGACCGGCAGAAGCTTTCCGTACCAGAGAAATGCCAGGATTGCAAAAGGTCTTGCCGCCATATAGGTGGCATTATGAAAAGGATTAGCCGTGAAAACTCCCGTATATTTGAACAGAATTCCCGGCAGATATATGCCTGTGGGCGGATATAACATGGAAATAAAGAAAAGAGACACTGCAAGTATACTCAGAAACGCTCTCCACCCCAAGGTCTCTTTCATTTTAGCAGGCGCCAGATAATTAAAACTGAACTTCGTGATCAATATGGCAAGACTGTTCAAAAGCATAGTAGCAATAGCCACTGCCATTTCCGGCGAAACAAACAGATTAAACAATGCACCAAGCTTAAAAAACACAGGATACGGGAAATTATAACCGCTGTCAAGCCCCTGCATCTCCAGAATATACGCTTTCATGTCGGAATGATACCGCTCAGGGCTCCCTGTAGCGTGCTTATAGAATAACCACAACGTGACTGCCGACACAAAAATCAGCAGCACCGCAAACAGACTCCAATCTATGATCCGGTTTCTTTTTTCAGGCTTTTTCATTGTTTCTATTCCTCCAGGGCATCTGTTTACAGCCACCGGCCAGACCGGTGGCTATGGTTCTTGCCTATAGTTAGTTTAGCAGGAATCGCCTGCGCTTACAAGCAGAATCAGCACAGGTATCCATAAAGCACCGCGTTCAGCAGCAACAACGCCTGCCGCTCCAAAATAATAATTTCTCTTTCATCCACCGGAATCCGAAGCCTTGCCACGTCAAAAAGTTTATGGATACCGGTATGATAAAACGTGGGAATTGCATTGATATTGTACGAATTTTTGATATAAGCATACAGAGCATATAAGAGGGATACTTTAACCTTCTGATTCCTGTCATCAACCGTGCTGTACGCATTAAGCATTTTGACCGGGTAACTCATTAGCGGTATATTCTGATTATGCAAAACGAATGTTTGGATTTCTCTGAATGGATATTTATTTAACTCGTCCATCAGAATGTGACAGGTAATATGATTACAGATACCATAGATTTCCGATTCCTCAATTGCTTCGTAGTACATCATCTTTTTTAAAAATCGCCACTTGGGTGGAAGCTCGTCAGCTTTCATTCTGTACAGAATTGGAAATATCACTATATTTTTATTTTGATATCTTGTATATATTTGGTGGATTT
>CAZSGT010000383.1:0-2772 GCA_964606215.1 uncultured Lachnospiraceae bacterium | reverse complement strand
AAACATTCTAGACATCCTTGCAAACACTGAAACTTCCCGCTGGTCCACCAGATTGCTGGTCACTGCCAGGGGTTCTTTATAATTCCGCTCAATCAGCGCTTCCAAAATCTCTTCCTTTGTCCGGAAATAATAATATATGCTGCTCTTGCCCATGTCTGCCTCCTGGGCAATCTCGTTGACAGAAATAGATTGTATATTCTTTCTCTTCAACAGCCTTTGCAGTGCATCTAAAATTTGTTCCCGTTTCGTATCGTCCGCCATGTTACCAACCCTCTTCCGAATCTTTCTCATATGCATACATTCAGTATACCATTTTGATTTCCAAAAGAAAAGGCGTTGACTATCGGTCGAAAAGATGTTATATTTTCTTTGTAGTAATTTTCGACCAACAGTCGAATCTCACTTCCCTGTCTGATACCCTATCCTGATTTTGCCATCTGTGAGGCGGTGCACACAGATATCAAAATGATGTATCAGACAATTGCTCATCTGACTTATGCACCGCATTTTTATTATTTGGAAATGGAGGATACTATGACATTTGAAGAAGTTGTTACAGCAGTAAAAGATAAGTTAAAGGATGTGGACGTCAGTCATGTTACTGAACATCTTGCATACCAGTTTAACATCACAGGCGAAGGCGAAGGTATTTTTTATGCGGAGGTCAAGGACGGCAAATTGTCCATTGAACCTTACGAATACTATGACAGAGACGCCATCTTTATCTGCTCCGCAGAAACATTACTCAAAATCATGGACGGTAAACTGGATCCGGTAAAGGCGTTTACATTCCAGAAACTTAAAGTAGACGGCAGCATTGAGCAGGCATTAAAAATCAAATCTATCATCGGCTGATACAGGGTAATACACTTTATCCTGGACCGATACAACAAAGGCTGGCTTAAAACAAAGCCAGCCTTTATAACAAAAGAGCTTTTGCGAAACAGAATTTTACTGCTTTGCAAGAGCTCTTTTAATAATATAGAAAAATTTTTTTCTTAGAAACGGTTCTTTCTTAGAACAAAGAGTTTCGCTTGCGAAACTCTTGCGCCGCAAATGCGTCGCATTAGCGACATTTTACATCTGCATTTGCGTGCGCATCCTCGCGGAGCGTTACTTCCTTCCTGTCGCCGTGAAATTATTCACTGGCATCCTGCTTGTCAATCTCCACAATATTTTCCTTTTTCATAGGAATCCGGCAGTTTTTATTATTACCAAACTCCACAATTACAACTTCATCGGTGATATCAATTACTACACCAAAAAAACCGCTTGTAGTCAAAATGCTGTCCCCGGTTTCCAGCGTGGCTAACATTGCCTCATGTTGTTTCTGCTGTTTCTTCTGCGGACGGATAGCGAAGAACCAAAATGCAAGAATAACTGCACCATACAAAACCACCAGGCTAATAAGACTTCCCGCTGCTCCTCCTTGTGCTGCGTTTCCGCTTCCTCCAGATAATAATGCTAAACATGTGTTCATAATAATCCTCCATTTCTGTGTTACCTGTTTTCTATTAAACAGTTTTTCACATTTCATTTTTACTTATATATCTTACCAATCCCGCACAAAAACGCCGCTTATACCGCACCGCTTTCCATCCGGGCAAGTTTATCTTTTTTGTATTCCTTATAACGTCCCTGCTCAATCGCTTCACGAATCTCTTCCATCATCGTATTGTAAAAATAAAGATTGTGCAGTACCATAAGCCGAAGCCCCAGCATTTCCTTTGCTTTTAGAAGATGCCTGATATATGCTCTGCTATATCTGCGGCATGCCGGACATCCACACCCCTCTTCAATGGGGCGCTCATCTCTTTCATACTTTGCATTGAAAAGATTCATTTTCCCGTAGTTTGTGTAGGCATGTCCATGTCTGCCGTTACGGGTGGGATATACGCAGTCAAAGAAATCCACTCCCCGCTCCACTGCCTCAAGGATATTTGCCGGTGTACCAACCCCCATCAGGTATGTAGGTTTCTCTTTAGGCAAAAACGGCACGGTCTCTTCTATTATAGCATACATCTCTTCATGGCTCTCGCCCACGGCAAGACCTCCCAGCGCATATCCATCCAAATCCATCTCTGCAATGGTCTTCGCATGGTCTATGCGTATATCTGTAAAGGTTCCACCCTGATTGATTCCAAACAACAACTGCCGGGGATTTATAGTATCCTCCAATCCGTTCAGCCTTCGCATTTCCAACTTACAGCGCTTCAGCCATCTCGTTGTACGGTCCACAGAATCCTGCATATATCCACGGGTGGCGGGATGCGGTGGACACTCATCAAATGCCATGGCAATGGTAGATGCAAGATGGGACTGAATCTGCATACTCTCCTCCGGACCCATGAAAATTTTGCGTCCGTCCACATGAGAATTAAAATATACACCCTCTTCTTTAATCTTGCGCAGACCTGCAAGGGAAAACACCTGGAATCCTCCAGAATCCGTCAAAATCGGTTTATCCCAAACCATAAATTTATGAAGTCCCCCCATGTCCTTTACCACCGTATCTCCCGGCCGGACATGCAGATGATATGTATTCGACAATACAACCTGCGTGTGGATTCCTTCTAAATCCTCTGTAGAAACTGCCCCTTTCATCGCTCCCACCGTCCCCACATTCATGAAAACCGGCGTCTGTATCTTTCCGTGAACAGTATCCACCTCTGCCCGCTTTGCCAAACCATCCTGTGCCAAAATCTTGTACATATAACTCTCCATCTCGTGCTCTGCACCACTTACTTATAGCATTAACAAATACTATAACCC
>CAZSGT010000382.1:0-2774 GCA_964606215.1 uncultured Lachnospiraceae bacterium | reverse complement strand
TGACTATTCCTATAAAGCAAAAAAACGCTCCGCAAGGATGCGCACGCAAATGCAGATGTAAAATGTCGCTAATGCGACGCATAGAAAACTTTTGGTTTCCTATCATCTGAAAATTATGCTATAATGATAGGCGGACGGGGCACAGGGCGTTTTTGATGCAGTGTGCCAATACCTGGTCAGAACCTAGGATAGAACACAAAAGGAGGAAACACGTTGTTAGTCAGTATGCACGTTAAGAATCTGGCAATTATAGATGAGATTGAGGTGGAATTTTCCCAGGGATTGAATGTTCTTACCGGAGAAACCGGTGCGGGAAAGTCCATTATTATCGGTTCCATTACGGCGGCATTGGGGGGGAAGGTCTCCAAGGACATTGTCCGAAAAGGGTGTGAGTATGCGTTGGTGGAGCTGGTCTTTACGTTGGATAGTAAGGAGCAGATAGAGGCCGTCACGGCCATGGATATCCCGGTGGAGGAGGATTTGCTGGTGATTTCCAGAAAGATTACGCCCACCCGCAGTATCAGCAAGGTAAATAATATGACAGTGACAAACGGAGTGCTTCGGGAAATCGCAGGACTTGTAATAGATATTCACGGACAGCATGAGCATCAGTCCCTGTTGTATAAGGCGAAACATCTGGAGATTGTGGACTGGTATCTGCGTCAGAAGATTATGCCTGTTAAATCCAGATTGGCAGAGTGTTATGAGCAGTATGCAGCCATACAGAAAAAGATTCATGATATGGAGGTGCCGGAGGAGGAGCGTCTGCGCCGGCTGTCATTCATGGAGTTTGAATATGAGGAGATTGAAAAAGCGAATCTCGTACCAGGGGAGGAAAGCAGACTGGAAGAACGATATCGGGAATTATCGGCCGCAGGTCAGTTAAAAGAAAAGTTAAATATAGCGCATGAGCTTGTTTCCGGGGATGGAGACAGTGCTGGAGATAAGATTAGTGCTGCGGTTCGCAGTCTTTCTTCCATCAGGAACGGCGATAAACGGTCAGAGGAGTTTTTGAGCCAGCTGACGGAGATAGAAACGTTGCTGGCAGATTTTTCCAGAGATGCCGCAGAATATCTTATGGATATGGGAGATTTTGAAGAAGAACTTTCCCAGGTCACAGAGCGGCTGGATATAATCCGTGGGATTAAATCCAGATTTGGCAGTACAACAGAGAAGGTTCTTGCCTACGCTGCAGAGTTGGAGGAACAAATACATACGTTTCATCAATACGAGGAAACGATGAAACAGCTGGGGGATAAGAAAAACAAATTGGAGGCACAGGTGAACCAGCTTTGTGAGGAATTGTCCGGGATGCGAAAGGAAGGGGCAAAGGATCTGGAAGTCCAGATGACACAGGCAATGGTAGATTTGAATTTTCAGGATGTGCGCTTTGCTATAGCTTTTACACAAAATGCAGAGTACAGTGTCAACGGATACGATACGGCAGAGTTTATATTGTCAACCAATCCGGGGGAGGATATGAAGCCCCTGGGGCAGGCGGCGTCCGGAGGCGAGCTGTCCAGAGTGATGTTGGCGATTAAGGCAGTGCTGGCAGAGCAGGATGATATTCCGACGTTGATTTTTGATGAAATTGATGTGGGAATCAGCGGAAGGACGGCACAAAAGGTCTCCGAAAAGCTGGCGTTAATCAGCAGCAGCCATCAGGTTATCTGTATCACCCATCTGGCACAGATTGCAGCCATGGCAGATGTACACTATCTGATTGAGAAACATGCAGAAGAACAGCGGACCATAACAGAGATTTCTAAACTCCCGCCGGAAGCAGAGGTGGAGGAGCTTGCCCGTATACTGGGAGGCGTGAAAATTACGGATTCTGTTTTGGCAAATGCAAAAGAGATGAAGGAGATGGCGGTGGAGAGCCGGGAACGCATACGCAGTGCCGGATAATTTAGGAAGATAATTCCATTAAATATGAATATTTTTACAAAATCTGTACATGATAATTTGGTAAACATATGAGATTATTATGTGCAGATTTTTCTTGTATAGATTTCAGGCGAGAAAATAAGTTTATTATCTTTGTTCATATGTACATTATTGGTAAAAAGAAAGTCAAAACATTTTTTCAAGGCACGCTTTCACTTGTCAAGGTACGCAGTGGTGCATAAAACCATAAAATAATAATGGACGGACAGCCCCAATGGGGCTAAATCGGCACATATATGTGTGTTTGCAAGCTAGCTTGCAACAACACATATTGTGTCCGATTGGCGCATAGCGCCTGCCCGTCCATTATTATAAAATACATGGTTTAAGCACCAGCGACCTTGAAACAGCCTTGAAAAATCTGTTTGACTTTCTTTCATCCGGTATAATGTACAAACGGACAAAATATACAGAGAAGTAGTTTTTCGCACTGGATTTATATAGAATAAACATGGAGGGTTAAGATGGAGAAAAGGCGAAAGTGGTATCGGAGAATCATTGGATGTATGTTTATACTTAATTGTCTGGTATTAGTGTGGGCCGGTTACCGCTATCTGGATACGATAGTGCCGGACGAACTGCATTTGTTTGTCAGTAAGGCAGAAAATCTGGATGTATCGCTGCCAATTGCGGGGATATTTACGGGAAAAAATGCGGAAGATATCAGCGTCAACGCGGCGGCAATGTCAAAATTTTCCCTCAATGAAAAGATTGAAATTTCCTCTTCCAGGGAGGGGGATTATCGGGCAGAGTTAAAATTATTTGGAATTTTTCCCTATAAATCCATGCAGGTACATGTGGTGGAAAGCAAGAGAGTCATGCCTTCC
>CAZSGT010000381.1:0-2778 GCA_964606215.1 uncultured Lachnospiraceae bacterium | reverse complement strand
GAATCGAACCCCTGTTTTCGCCGTGAGAGGGCGACGTCTTAGCCGCTTGACCAACGGACCATGTTGTGTTCTGTTGAGGTGCTTGTCTCACCTCGTCTCACAACAAAGAGTATATTACACTATGTCGAAAAAAAATGCAACACTTTTTTTGAAAAAAATTTATTTTTTCCTGTGGCATAAAAAATACATTATTTGCTTGACAAAACTTTTTTCTAATGATAAGCTAACTAAGTGTGCCGCTTAGCGAGGTACAAGTTCTGATTATATTCAGACACCGCAGCTAGCGAGTAATGATAAGGAGGTGCGATATGTACGCAATTATTGCAACAGGCGGAAAGCAGTACAAAGTAGCCGAAGGAGATATCATTAATGTAGAAAAGCTTGGCTTAGGCGAAGGCGAAACAGTTACATTTGAGCAGGTTATTGCTGTAAACGATGGTGCTTTAAAAGTTGGTGCGGATGTGCAGGGTGCAACCGTAACCGCATCTGTAGTAAAAGAAGGCAAAGCAAAGAAAGTTATCGTGTACAGATATAAGAGAAAATCTGGATATCATAAGAAAAACGGTCATAGACAGCCATTTACCCAGGTTAAAATCGAAAAGATTAATGCGTAAGCATTGATAAGAGGTGTTCTATGATTCAAGTGAAGATGCATCAGAATGACAAAGGTGTATATACAGGATTCCATGTGTCCGGACATGCCGGATACGGAGCCTATGGACAGGATATTGTCTGTGCGGCGGTATCTGCCCTGGTGGTAAATACCATGAATTCTGTGGAACAGTTTACGGAGGATGCATTTGAGGGCAGTATAGACGAAGCGTCAGGAGACGTCCGGTTTCATTTTAAGGATGAACCTGGGACGGAGGCGGCTTTGTTTATGAAGTCCCTGGTGTTGGGACTGACCGGGATACAGGAACAGTACGGCACAGAAATGATTCAATTTGTAAAATAATATACTTTGAGGAGGTGTACAATATGTTTACAATGAACCTTCAGTTATTCGCTCATAAAAAGGGAGTTGGTTCTACTAAGAACGGCAGAGATTCCGAGTCTAAGAGACTGGGCGCAAAGAGAGCCGATGGACAGTTCGTTTTAGCTGGTAATATTCTTTACAGACAGCGTGGAACGAAGATTCATCCGGGTGTCAATGTAGGACGTGGTGGAGATGATACCTTGTTTGCATTGGTTGACGGAGTGGTTAGATTCGAGAGAAAAGGAAGAGATAAGAAACAGGCTTCCGTATATCCGGTAGAATCTAAATAACAAACGCTGTCACGCTCCAGCGGGCCAGCTGATTGTAACGAAAGTATAAAGGCTGTGTTCCTACACAGCCTTTTTTGCTCTATAGGAAAATACATAAGATGTAAAGGAGGGACGCTATGTTTGCAGATACAGCGAAAATATTTATTAAATCCGGTAAAGGTGGCGACGGACATGTTAGCTTTCGCAGAGAGCTGTATGTTGCAGCAGGCGGACCAGACGGCGGTGATGGTGGCAGAGGCGGCGATTTGATATTTGAGGTAGATGAGAGAATCAATACCCTCAATGATTTCCGGCATATCCGAAAATATATTGCAGGCGATGGAGAGCCGGGAGGAAAACGCAGATGCCATGGGGCAGACGGTGAGAGCCTGGTGGTGAAGGTGCCGGCGGGTACCGTAATCAAAGAGGCGGAGACTGGAAAAATTGTGGCGGATATGTCCCCCCCAACCTGCCGGGAAGTGATATTAAAGGGAGGAAGGGGAGGTAAAGGAAACCAGCACTATGCCACGCCAACCATGCAGGTGCCAAAGTATGCCCAGCCGGGGCGTGAGGGGCAGGAGATGCATGTGGTGCTGGAATTGAAAACCATTGCAGATGTAGGGCTTGTAGGATTCCCTAATGTGGGAAAATCAACCTTTTTATCCCGTGTCACCAATGCCAGACCAAAGATTGCCAACTATCATTTTACCACCCTCAATCCCAACCTGGGAGTGGTGGACTTAGAGGGAACCGACGGGTTTGTTATTGCAGATATCCCTGGACTGATTGAAGGGGCTTCCGAGGGAATTGGCCTTGGACATGAATTTTTAAAGCATATTGAACGGACCAAGGTATTCATCCATATGGTGGACGCGGCATCTGTGGAGGGAAGAGACCCTTTGCAGGACATTCAGATAATTAACGGGGAGCTGGAAAAATACAATCCCGGGCTCCTGAAACGTCCGCAAATTATTGCAGCAAATAAAATTGACTGTTTTTATGGGACGGAACAGGAGACCGTGCTGGGTCTGTTACAGGAAGAGTTTGTACCGAAGGGGATTCCGGTGTTTCCCATTTCCGCAGTCAGTGGAAGCGGCGTGAAAGAACTTTTGTATTATGTGAAGAAAAGGCTGGATGAGCTGGATGACGCCCCGGTGATATTTGAAAAAGAATATTTTGTGCATCCCGAGGATGTATCCGACGAACCTTATACCGTTTCCTACGACGAAAAAGAGGGAATGTATGTGGTGGAGGGCCCCCGGATTGAACGAATGTTAGGATATACCAATCTGGACTCTGAGAAGGGGTTTGAATTTTTCCAGAAGTTCTTAAAGACAAATGGAATTTTGGATGAACTGGAAGCGCTGGGAATTGCAGAAGGGGATACTGTGCGGATGTACGGGCTGCAGTTTGATTATTACAAATAGTGATTCAGATGCAAAGAATTTCCTGCACCGAAATCAGATAATGGAATTTATATATGGAGATGTTAGTAAAAATAGGCATGTGTCTGCTGGCGGCGCTGTTTGTGCC
>CAZSGT010000380.1:0-2789 GCA_964606215.1 uncultured Lachnospiraceae bacterium | reverse complement strand
AAGTGTTGTTCACTGAAATGATAAGGAGGCTCGCAGCATGAATAATACAATGGATAAAATTTCATTTCCGTTCAGGCAGACCTTATTTTTGCTGGTTTTTGGCGGTTTTGCATACTGTGGCATAGAAATATTATTCCGGGGATATTCCCACATATCCATGTTTCTGTTAGGTGGGATGTGTTTTTGGTTCATGGGAAATGAAGATGACATTTTTGGACACCGCCTTCCCATGATAACAAAAATGTTTCTTTCTGCTTTGCTCATAACGATATCGGAACTGATAACCGGGCTGTTTATAAATGTCCAGCTCCATATGGGGGTCTGGGATTATTCTGCAATTCCACTGAATTTCATGGGACAAATCTGTCTGCTGTTTTGTATATTCTGGTTCTTGCTCTCATATCCGGGAATTTATATATCGGAAGCCGTCAAAGAGTGGTTTTCAAATTGTGGTTAAACAAAATATATAAATACAGATATTTGTTTAAATACTAAAAATTTACTTCCCCTGGGACTTGCAAGCAGTGTAGTTTCGGTCTATAATAAAGTGTCAGCAGAGAATATTTTTGCTGATGCTTGTGAAATGAACAGACCCCTACAGTGCAATGGGGAGAAGAACACGGAGAGAACATATGAGAAACTTATATAAATATATTTTGTGGGTAGCTGGAGCGGCACTTTGTCTGGGCATCGTATTTGTTTGTGGGCGTTGGTTCATGCCGGCGGTACAGATTGCAAAGGCACAGCAGCCGGAGCAGACCGTTATTTCACCATTGCCGGATTCCCAGAAGGACGGGGAGAGTGCTTCTGTAGAAGACAAAAGCACGCCTTCGCCAGAACCTTCCATGAAACCGGTGTTGAAGTTTTCAAGAAAGAAAGCAAGTATAACAGCCGGAAAAAAATATGTATTTAAGGTGATAAAACAGGGTATTGCAGAAAAAGTACAGTGGTCTGTTTCCAATAAAAAGCTTGCCTCCATCAATGCAAAGGGAAAGTTGTCTGCGAAGCAGGCGGGCAAGGTGAAGGTTACTGCTAAGGCAGGAAAAGTAAAAGTAAGCTGTCAGGTGAAAATCCGGGGAAAGAAAAAGATTGCGCTGGATCCGGGACACCAGACTTATGCAGATTTGTCTTTGGAGCAGATAGGACCTGGTTCTTCTGTGAAAAAAGAGAAGATGACAGGCGGCGCCAGCGGGGTGGCTTCGGGAGTTCCGGAGTACAAGCTGACCATGACAGTCTGCAACAAAATGAAAAAAGAACTTCTGAAGCGGGGATATGAGGTCTATATGACCCGCACAAAAAATAACGTTAAGAAAAGCTGTGTGGAACGTGCAAAGGCAGTCAATAAAAGCGGTTCGGATATATGTATCCGCATCCATGCCGACAGTTTTTCTGCAAGCAGTGCCAAAGGGGCTTCCGCATTGTATCCGACCACATCCAATCCGTATTTGTCAGATAAGCTTTGTAAAAAGAGCAAAAAACTTTCGGATAAAGTGTTAAGCGCTATGTGTAAGAAAGCCGGATGTTATAAGAGGGGACTAAGCGGCAGGGACGATTTATCCGGGACAAACTGGAGTAAAGTTCCGGTGACGTTGATTGAGATGGGATTCCTCAGCAATCCTGAGGAGGATTTGGCAATGCAAAGCAAGTCTTATCAGACAAAATTAGTTAAAGGTATGTGCAATGGAATTGACGCTTATTTTGGATATTAAGATTGGAAAGGGCTGATTACATATGAGTACCAGCTACGAAGATACAAAGAGGACATCCGCTTCGGAGGAAGAAACCAGTGCCATAAGCTGGGAATCCTTGCTTCCGGAGGAAGAAAGATTATCTCTGCGGCAGCGCAGTGTGGTAGATGCCGCATTATCCATAGCGGATGAAGTTTTAGGCAATACAAATACAGAGTCTGCAGGGCAGGGGCTGGCAATGCAGCATAAGACGGACAGCCTGTTGACGGGAAATGAAATGGCGAGAGTTCAGCCCACAGCAGCATATGGGAAGAAAATATCGGAATCTCCTGTATATCGGGCAGAGAAACCGGAAATGCCCAAACCGTCGGTGTATGAGGCAATGCAGCCGAAGCCACTGGCAAAGCCAGCATATGAGATGAAGATGCCAGAGCTGTCAGTTAAGCCGTCAGTGCCGTCAGCATATGAAGAGAAAATACCAGAGCTGTCAGTTAAGCCGTCAGCATATGAAGAAAAGCCGCCAGTGCAGCCAACATACGATGAAAAGCCGCAAATGCAGTCGGCATATGAAGAGAAGCCGCCAGTGCAGCCAGTATATGAAGAAAAGCCGTCAGTGCCGCCGGTATACGAAGAGAAGCTGCCAGTGCAACCGGTATATGAAGAAAAGAAACCGGAGACAGCCGCATATAAAGCCAGACAGTCGAAATCAATGTTAGAGCCGGATTTGCTGGATTTGCCACCGATAGATGCTGTGCCGCAGACCCCATCCGGTTCTGACCGGGATAAAGCACCACGGAAAAAGAGATACCGTTTCGTAAAGGTTGCCACAGGATTTTTGATAGTAGTTGCCCTTCTGTTGGGTGGCGGTTTTGTGTTTATAAATAATATGTTAAATCGGATGCAGTATGACATACCACTGGAAGTGTTAGGTGGAAATACGGTGGCGGAGTCCGATGATGTAGATATCAATTTGGTACTGCGCAATGAGGGAATCCGCAAGGAGGAAACCGTTGTGCCAGTGGACTATGACGGTGAAGACATTTTGAACTATAGGCTATTGCTGTTTCAAATAATAGTATTACTTTTGTGTGTGTGTTTTTC
>CAZSGT010000379.1:0-2791 GCA_964606215.1 uncultured Lachnospiraceae bacterium | reverse complement strand
AAATAGAGGCTTTTTCAAATCTGTCAAGTATTTTTAAATGAAAGAGCCGTGCTGTTGAGTTCAAAGATTCTCTATTATTATTTCACTAAGGATAATTTGTAATGAGGTATTTCTGGCGTCTATTTTATTATATCATAGCTAAAAACCTCCCGGATTCCTATTTGCCAGTAGTTGGTCCTATAAGCAATCGTATCCGTATTTTCACCTGTAAGCATCTATTCAAAAAGATGGGAAAAGTGGATACGATTCAAAAAGGAATACAATTCGGTACTGGAGAGGGGATAGAAATAGGTGACGGTTCAGGAATAGGAAGAAATGCTGTCATACCAAGCAACACCATTATAGGGAAGTATGTAATGATAGCCCAGGACCTTTTTATAGTAGCCAACAATCATCATTTCGAGAGGACAGATATTCCGATGTTAATGCAGGGCAGTCCGTCAAAAGAACAGGTGGTTATCGGAGACGATGTATGGATAGGGGTCAGAGTAGTAATAAATCCGGGCATACATATAGGGTCAGGTTGCATAATAGGAGCTGGCTCGGTAGTCACAAAAGATACTTCTCCTTACACAATCATAGCCGGAGTTCCTGCAAAGCCGATAAGAAATAGATAAAACTTCCATGAATCCAAAATTAGCCATCGTTACCCAATCCTATAGGGGAGACTTGACAGAATGTGAGTTGCTGTGCGAAAGCATAGACAGGTTTGTCGATAGGGATATACCGCATTATATATTCGTCAATGATGAGGATTACCAGTTATTTAAAATAAGTAACATTACCGACAGACACGTCATAAGGCGAAAATCTGAGATACTACCTAAGTATTGGTTAAATTTTCCATTTATAATACTCGGTCATAAGTATTTCATCACTCCACTGACAATACCAGTCAGAGAGTGGATTATACAGCAAATATGTAAGTTAGGCGTTTTCGGTACTATTGATGCTTCAATTGAAGCAGTTATGAACATTGATTCCGAAACTGTCTTTATGCGTCCCTTTAGGATGGAGGATATATATAAAGCTGACACAAAAGAATTCGTGTTCTTCAAAGAACCTTTCAGGGAAGAGCCTTGCCATTATCAATATTGTGAAATAGCGAAAAAACTCTGTAATCTGAAGCCTGACACAGCGACTCTTTCACGATATTGCTATATGACCCATCCAGTTGTCTTTGTTAGGAATAATCTTCAGAGGTTATTGGATAGAATCAGAAAAGGCTCATGGAGAGGATGGAAAGACCGTTTGGGCAACACATATCGCTTCTCGGAATACTATCTGTATGGACTATTCACGGATTACGAATTAAAGATGGAGCATCATTATTTAACTGAAAAGCACCTGTTCCCATTAGTCGATATAGGGCAGCTACCGTCGAAAGAAAAACTTAAGGAAAGAATAAACGACATAATGTCGGATAAGGATATTTTAGGAGTATGGTTGCAGAAAGCACATAGAAACGACAATCCGTCATATATTCCTCATAACGAAATTGAGGAAACTATACATGAATATTGGGAGCAACATTTTCCCCAATAACGGCAATCACCCAAAAAACAATTCTAACACAATACAGATTCGATTTTTGACTCAGCCACAAGCAGAAGTTCTTAACAAAGACTTCTGCAATCTTATTAAACTGTTCTCCATCAAATAGGATATAGCGCATACACGGAGAACAGAAAGAGAGTTTTTCATGGTGTCTGACTATATTACTCCGCGTGAAAAACATTCTCCTTCCATGGATGAATATGAGGCTCTATGACACGGGAGCCTCAACTCTTTCTCTTTTTATTTCCAATCTTATCAAATTTAACCTTTCTATGGACAAACAATTTGTGTAGTAGGAAATTTAAATGACATAAAATAAACAATCTCTTCTATTCATTTTAAACGGAGTATAAATATTCAATTAACACAAAAAAATATTCGCAGGAAAGATATGAATATGAAACAATCAATTTCATCCATCACTACAGGCCCAAGACAATCCAACATGGAGTTGCTTAGAATCTATGCAACTTTGCTTGTCGTGATAGTACACGCTGATTTTTTTTCAGTTGGCGCACCTACCTCCGAGGACTTCGCTAATTCATTTTTAGGAGCCCTATCTCAAACTATAATTGAATCAATTTCAGTGGTAGCAGTTAACGTTTTCATTCTCATTTCAGGATGGTTTGGAATCCGTGTATCATTTAAAGGAATATCAAATTTTCTTTTTCAATGTGCATTCTTCCTCTTTGGCATATATGGAGTTCTGCTGTTAATTGGTCAGACTTCTTTGTCTATTACAGGGTTGGCAGAATGCTTTTGTCTTACCAAAGGGAACTGGTTTATTAAATCATACCTTGCCTTATATATTCTATCTCCCGCTTTGAATTACTTTGCTGAATTGGCTTCCAAAAGAAGCTATCAAGTGACCTTGATCTCCTTTTTTCTTTTTCAAACGATTTGGGGTTGGACAGGTGCTGCAGAGTTCATTAAGAGCGGCTACTCGGGTTATTCTTTTATAGGTTTATATTTACTTGCTCGATACTTAAATAAATATGGAGTCCCTCGTATTAGAAATTGTGGCGGGTGGGTATATATTGCCATGAGTCTCCTCATTACCATTGGTTACTATATCCAAATAAAATATCATCTTCTTCCCAATATGTATTCCTACGTTAATCCCTTGGTAATAGTCTCCGCCATTGGACTATTAGTTTTTTTCGATAGAATAAGAATCAAACCAAGCAAGTTTATTAATTGGATAGCTAAATACAAATTTGCTGTTTTCCTTCTT
>CAZSGT010000378.1:0-2798 GCA_964606215.1 uncultured Lachnospiraceae bacterium | reverse complement strand
TGGTGTCATACAAATCAACGGCTGTCTTTGTGGCCTTTACACTCATGGCATAATATCCAGTCAGGGTAATCTCCGGCTGTGCGCTGTAAAAGCTGAGATTGATGCCATAACAATCCTGCTCCAGCTTCATGGACTCTTTAATGCTTCTGACAGAAATATACGACGTATAGCTGCCATCCTCACCGGGGACAGCATCCGCAAATGTAATAAAATTATCCTGCCATCCGCTAAAGTCCGATGTATACGGTTGGAAATTAAATATTTTTGTTGCTGCCGTCAATCCGGAGGTGTCTTTAATCGTATACGTGATTTTCAGATATTTTGCAGTCAATGCCGTGCTGGTGTTGGATAAAATATATCCATTGTAACTGGTTCCAACATGTGAATCCGAAGAAGATACCAATACATCTCCAGATTCATTTAAAATATTTGTGGCGTCATGCCCGTTTTCAATAGATTCATGCGATACCGCTGCCTCCGCCTTTTTCTCTGCGCCTGTCCATGTAATGGACGTAAGGATCATCGATAAAGCTATCATCCCCACCAAAAGTTTTCTTGCTTTTCTTTTCAAAGCACATCCCTTCCTTTCTAATACAAAAATGTAATGCATTATACATAAATCAGGGTATTTGAAGATACTTTGGCACCCTGTAAAACAAAGTTTCTCCCTCCAAATTATAGCTTCTCATAATTCAACTTTTCTTTTACCGCCCTCCAATCTGGATAAAATTTGTTCATATATCGATAAAATCTTGCGTTATGATTTCTCTCCAACAAATGGACCAGCTCGTGGATAATGACATATTCCAGGCATTCCGGTGCTTTTTGTGCCAGCTGCAGATTCAGCCAGATGCGCTTTTTCTGAATATTACAGGTTCCCCATCTGGTGCGCATATTCTTGACGCGCCACTCCTGCGCCTGCACGCCTACTATTTTTTCACATTTTTCCAGCACCTCCGGAATCACTGCTTTTATTTCTCCCCGCAGCCATTCGTTCAGCACCGCTTCTCTCTGCCCGGAGGTACTTCCTTCCATTACCGTAAGTACCAGTTTTTCCCCGTCCGGATACACCCGTTCCCCTGTCTCCGGGCAGCGCACGTCCAACTCATACTTTTTCCCCCACACATAATAATTCTCTCCGGTTATATACTGTCTCTCCGGCTGCCGTATCTGTTCCTCAAAATGTTTTTGATACTTTCGTATCCATGAAAGTCTGGAAACTGCAAAGCTGCGAATATCATCCTCGCTGATGGAATAAGGTGCAGTGAGCTTCACCTCACCGTCCGGAGGGACAATACGGATATACATATTTTTAATGGATTTTTTCGTGACCGAAATCGGAATCCCATCCACAATGATTTCTGTCATAATTTTCTCACCCCGCTTTTTTTACATCTTCCCCGGAGGGATTTTTACCAGGAAACTCAGAGAAATTTCCTGGTAAAAAAAGTAAGCCAGAACCCGCCAAAGCGTCGGCTTACCCCCTCATGCATTTCTCTGTTGCGCAACCAGTTATCCATCCAAAAATATTATAACATAATGCCCCATTATTTCAAGTACTCTTTCCGACAAAAGCACTGAAAAAATTTCATTAAAAAACCGCAATTTTATCCAAGCCTGTCCCCTGCATTTCAAATATACTTTATTTAACAAAACACAAAGGAGGCAAACGCCTATGAACAAATTATTTGAAGCCTTTAACAACGGTTCTTTAAAACTGCCGTCCGGTAATATGGAATTTTCTGATATCTCCTGGTCAGAACATCCGGAATTTAAAGGAGTATCCTTAAAGCACATCGTTACTGCAAAGGATACAGACGGACAGTTCAGCTATCATCTTGTACGGATTGCACCGAATAAAAGTATTGGGAACCATATACATCAGACACAGCTGGAAACCCATGAGATCATCGCTGGAAACGGTGTCTGCATAAACAACGACTCTTCCATTATATATGTACCGGGTACAGTTTCCATACTGCCAGCTGGAATTCCTCATTCGGTAACTGCCAGCGAAACCGGTCTGTACCTTTTCGCAAAATTTTTTCCTGCTCTCTGCTAGTCAAACTGCCAATTACTTAATGTTCATTGTACTAGCCAATATCGCACTTTTATATTCCTCCGGTGTAAGCCCTACGATTTTACGAAAACAACGGTCCAGATGGCTTTGGTCATAAAAACCTGTTTCATATGCAGTTTCAACCACACTTTTTCCATTTTCCAACAATTTTTGTGCCATTCTGACACGACACTGTATCCGAAATGCATGCGGTGACAAACCGCATGCATGCTTAAATTTTCGAATCATATAGTACGGACTGATGCCGACACGCCTTGCCATCTCCACAATAGAATCGGCATTGTACGGCATTTGCAAAATCAAACGTTTCAGAAGGTATACATAATCTTCTTGTCCTTCTGGTTTACCTGCCAAATTTCCTATCCGAAAACACATGCTATACATGGAATAAGGCATTTCCCTTTCTGCTCTCATCGCATGAGGAGTATCTGGCAAAATACAAAAATATTCTCCCGGACCATAAATATATTCCACATCTTTTTTCACAATTGAAACCGACCCTTTCAAAACACATCCCAAAATCAAATGACTTGCATGTGTATGCAGAGAATACGCTTGAATAGAATTGTCATGGTAAATCCATTCAAAATTTTCATTTTCCTGACAATATGTAATATCACTTCGCATCTTTTCAACCCCTTAACAACAATCGCTCACAAATCGCAAACCATAATATAATCTTCTTCATTTTCATCCACTACCACAAATCCTGCATCTA
>CAZSGT010000377.1:0-2801 GCA_964606215.1 uncultured Lachnospiraceae bacterium | reverse complement strand
GATGCGGAAATTCTGGGGGTTTTATGATAATGGAAAATACCGTGTAGGTTGTAATGGAGGCACTATATATGTATATGACCAGGAGGACAAAGAGCTGGTTAAATTTAAGGATATTCCACACGCCTATGTTGGTGCTTTCCAGCCAGAAACAAATATTTTTGTTGCGAAATCCACAGCAGGTGCTCTGGCTGTTTACGATTTAGACCAAATGAAACTCATGAAAAAAATCAAGGTTACCCGGATGGAAGCACAGGATGAGGGATTTGCTTTTTCACCGGACGGACAATTTTTTTACAACATAGAAAAGCCGGTTCGGTCAACAGACACACAGCTGACTGTCTATCGAGTTTCTGATTATGAAAAGGAAAAAGTTCTTTTTGAGGAAAATGACAGAATGTTTTTGACAGCCATAGAATTTGATGGATGCACAGGGGAAGGATATGTGTTAGGATTTATGCGGGGTGAAAACCGGGTTATGGAGTATGGTTTTATAGGAAAATTTACCGGAGACGATGTTGTAGGAATCAAAAGGATACCGGATGCGGAGTATGATTATATCCATGCTTATAAAGATTGGGAGAAGTCCGGCTATACCCCGAAAAAGCTGGAGTGGTGCAGAGTCAGGGAGTATGCAGAGAAGCCCCATGTTTCTTTGAAACAAACTTATGATGGACAAATGGAATGAAGTGAAGAGTTTATGTTTTGATGAAAGCATACGTACGATGAAAGTATACGGACCGGTTTAGAACATTTCCAAACCGGTCCGTATATATTTTTTACAGTTTCATCAAAATTTCATCAATGATGGAACAAACGAACTCCATTGCACACCATGGCGATGCCGTGTTTATTGCAGCAGTCAATTACCTCGCTGTCGCGGATGGAGCCGCCGGGCTGCACAATATATTTCACGCCGCTCTTGTGGGCGCGCTCAATATTATCGTCAAATGGGAAAAAGGCGTCAGAGCCCAGAGCTGCGTCGCTCATCTGGTCTAACCACTGGCGTTTCTCTTCTTCCGTAAAAATCTCTGGTTTTTCTTCGAAGATTTCCTGCCAGGCGCCGTCGGCTAAGACGTCCATATAATCTTCACCCAGATAATTGTCAATGGCATTGTCCCGGTTGGCACGTTTTAAGCCCTCTTTAAACTTTAAGTTCAGGACACGGGGGGACTGGCGAAGCAGCCATTTGTCCGCCTTGCTTCCCGCAAGTCTGGTACAGTGGATGCGGGACTGCTGTCCGGCGCCGATGCCGATTGCCTGTCCATCCTTTGCAAAGCATACGGAATTGGACTGGGTATATTTTAAGGTAATTAGGGAAATCAGTAAATCCCGTTTTGCGGAATCAGGAATATCCTTGTTCTCCGTCACCACATTCTCCAGAAGTTCCTCTGTAATCGCCACGTCATTTCTGCCCTGTTCAAAGGTAATGCCAAATACATCCTTGTGCTCAATGGGTTCTGGAACAAAAGCCGGGTCAATCTGAATGATGGCGTATGCACCCTTTTTCTTGCCCTTTAAGATTTCCAGTGCTTCCGGTTCATATCCCGGGGCAATGATGCCGTCGGAAAATTCCCGTTTGATTACGTTGGCAGTAGAAACGTCGCACACATCAGAAAGTGCGATGAAATCCCCATAGGAAGACATTCTGTCAGCGCCTCGCGCACGGGCGTATGCGCAGGCAAGAGGAGAAAGTTCTGGAAGGTCGTCCACCCAGTACACCTTTGCCATAGTTTCACTAAGTGGGAGGCCAACGGCAGCTCCGGCAGGAGAAACATGTTTAAAGGACGTAGCGGCAGGAAGTCCGGTTGCATTTTTTAAGTCCCGGACAAGCTGCCAGCCGTTGAAGGCGTCCAGGAAATTGATATATCCTGGCTTTCCGTTTAACACTTCAATGGGAAGGTCCTGACCGTTTTTACAAAATATTTTGGAAGGTTTCTGATTTGGGTTGCAGCCATATTTTAATTCAAATTCTTTCATAATTTACCTCGTTTCTGCGTTGCTTTTTACGCATAATCAATGTTAGTTATTCATAAAAATTACTGGTTCTTGTTGACAATGCGTGTCTCATAGGTTCCAGTAGCAATATCAATAAAGCGTACAAACAAAGATACCTTGTTGTCCTCGTTTAAGTTGCTCCACACCATATCCGTGAAGGTGTCAATGTCTCCGTCAATCTTCACTAATTTTGGCTCGCCCTCAAAACTTGGCAGGGGATTGCCGTCATTCTTGTATGTATGGATAAAATGTCCCTCACCAGAGACGGGATTGCTGTAGGCAAAGGTGTAACGGTTACAGGCCTCTGGATTTCCGTTGTTGCTTTTTAAAATGGACATAGCGTAGTTGTAATCGCCGTTTTCAATGTGCATAATGCCGGAGATACGGGGAGTATAGTTGGGAGCGTCCGGCTCAAACTCCCGGGTGCGCAGCGCCTGCTCAAAGGACTGCTGCTTGTCCATCAAATCATAGATGGTGTCAGTCTGGTCACCGTTGGTGACGATGGTTTTGTTGCCGAGAACCCGTACCGGGGCATAAATAATCAGGCTGGGGTCGGACAATTTTGCCGGGTCAAATGCCTGGGTGCGAATCCCCTGACCATCTTCTACAAATACCCGGTTCCGGCTGTTTTCACTCCGGCCCATGATAAAATATGCCGTCACGGCTTTCGTTCCGTCCGGGGATTTCCCGATAACGATTCCCCTGCCGGGGTAAGCATTGTCGTGCAGCTGTGCAGCTAACTATAGCATTTTCATATTCATCCTCATTTCTGCATACGCATGTATGCGTTTTGTTTTTTCTTTGTG
>CAZSGT010000376.1:0-2805 GCA_964606215.1 uncultured Lachnospiraceae bacterium | reverse complement strand
CAGTGGCACGGGATAACAGCCCTGATCCCCGCAGGCACAGTGAAGGAGAAATCGTCCCTGATCTTCTTGCATACAAAGACGGTGTGATCCTTGTCGTGGAAGCAAAGCCAAAATACTCCGTAGAAGACAAGGAAAAGTTGATTCGCTTGTTTACAGATAAGCGTAATTTGCTGATAGAATCTTTAGAACACTTTTGCCGTCACAGGCACATTCTGCCGGACGTCTGTGTCAGCGATGTTCAATATGTCCCTACACTGGCTTTTGGAAATCCACGGTTTAAACGCATAGAGGATGACGCTGGATTTGCTCACATCTATGTCAAGTCCTTGGAAGAAGCTCAGCTTGTATTCTTTTAAGGGGGAGCATTCATGGATTCTTCAAAAGCTCTTGTGGATTCTATTCGGAATACAGATTGGGAATTTCTAAACGCGGATACTCAGTACCTGACCCATAATATTCATAGATACTCCGGAAAGTTTATCCCACAAATTGCGGGTACAGCCATCCAACTTATGACGCATCCCGGTGAAACAGTATTTGATCCATATTTAGGCTCCGGGACAACAGCCTTGGAAGCAATACTGTCAGGCCGCAGATGTATTGGTGTTGACTTGAACCCGCTGGCTATCCTTATATCTAACGTAAAAACCACTATAATTGACGTCCAAACACTTCAGACATTTCAGCGGGATTTGCTGGCTTCAATAGACTTTGTGTTAGATTCCCAAGTGTCCTTGCTTACGCCCCGATATCAAGGAACCTTTCAGAGTTTTGAACAAGATGCACGGTATAATAATCCCTGGAACAGAAAATGGTATCAAGATCATGTGTTACGTCAGTTAATCAGGATCTATGACATTGTGGATTCTATTGATAACCAGCAACTACATCAGGTTGCACAGGTGTCATTCAGTGATATCTTGCGGCGATCCAGCAATGCGAACAGTCGATATCCAAACGTCATGTATGATAAAAATATGAAAGTGAAACCTCTGCCGCTGAGAGCCTTTCGGGAATCCTTCAACGAGAATATCGCACGTCTGATTTCTTTGGCTGATGTGTTTTCCGGGAATCCTTGTCCAGATTGCCAAATTTCGTTGGAGAACAACACCTCGCTGTCTCTTAAACCCTGTTCCGTTGATGCAATCATAACACATCCCCCATACATAGCAGCCATACCCTATGCCGAATACGGCTGTCTAAGTCTTGAGTGGCTTGGATACAGCAGCAAACAACTGGATGCAGAACTGACGGGGGGAAAGCGTCAGCGAAAGGATGTGGTCAATCGGTTTCTACATGACTATGAGCTTATGTTTGCCGAGTCTTACCGAGTTTTGAGACCCGGAGGATTTGCCTTTTACATGGTTGGGAATCCCACGGTGAATGGAACTGTTGTAAACCTGTATGAAAAAACCATAGAATACGCCATTGCTCAAGGTTTGCGGCATTTGCACACAGCCTCCAGGCACGGAAGCAATCGCAGGGGCAACCAGATGGGGGCTGAATACCTCGTCTTCTTTCAAAAGAGATAGCGAGTTACAAAACAAGGCCAGGCGGGCAATCCCTCCACGGCCTTGTTTCGCTTTACAAATCATCGTGACAGACGAAGTCATCTTGAAACCATATTGCATCTGCAAATTGCTTGAACATCCGGTAAGTTTTGCTTGTCGTCCTCTGCTGATACCACTCTTCCTTTCTAATCTGCCAAAAATGAAGAATAAGCAGCGCACCATTCTGACAATAAAGATGCTTATACAATGCTGCCATGCCGGCATACGGATCGGAGCGAATGTATGTCATTCCAACATCATACACAACAATTTCTTGATTTAGGCTATCTACTACTATGCCGCTCTTGCGTCGAAACTCATCCTGGGACAGAATTTCTACAGATTCTGGCGGATAGTCATACTGTTCAGGCGATTGGATCATGTGATTGGCAAACCATTCTTGCTCCTGGTACTGTTCGTTCTGGAAACTCGATTCCTTAATGTACTCGGTCAGACCTGCAGTCCCATATGCATCATAGTAGGAAAAGAACAGTTCCAGGTACTCCTTTACCCGAACATCCTTTGCTGGTGTTTTTAAAACCTCACATTCTTGGTCGACCGGCCAGTTAATCGTGGTGATTGCTGTATCAAACCGCTCAGAAACATTTTTCAGAGAATAGAACAAACGTAGATTCATATATCGCGGCCCAGCCGTATTTCCTCCATGCTTGTAAGCCATGTATGGTCCAAAATACACAACTGGGATTCGTTCCTCCGCCGCCGCTAACAGCCTGCCATACCGCTGGCCGACATTATGGCCACTTGGTACTTCGGAAGTTCTTTCCAGCACAAGTATGGACTCCCCGTCATCCTGCAAGATGATATCAGGCCTGTCATATTTTAATACATCGTCTAAACCGCAGGCCCTAATTTCCATGCTCCGAGAAGGAATAACAGATAATATAGCATCAAACAAATGCGGATTCAGTTGTTTGAACCACATCCCTTCCTGATAATCATCGCAATAAATCATGTAATGAGCCATTTATAACATCCTTTCCATTAATGCTGTACATTATGATTAATAATATGCTATCATGGGGAAACAAAAAGCACAAGGTGTTAAATGCTCGAAAGCACAAGATGTATGGTAGAACCCCTATAAAAAAGAGAGGAAGAGCAATGAGAATAAGCCAAGGTGGATTAGAATCAGATATATAATTAGCTCTATATCGACGACGGTAATAGAAGAATTAAAGGTGGACAAGGGTTCCGCGATAACTACCAAATGCTCTTTCAAAATTGCATTGGAAGG
>CAZSGT010000375.1:0-2807 GCA_964606215.1 uncultured Lachnospiraceae bacterium | reverse complement strand
AAAATCTACTTTTATCAAACGTTTTATGGAGCTGCTGGTGCTTCCGGGTATTGAAAATACAGTGGACAAAGAGCGTGCCAGGGATGAGATGCCGCAGTCTGCTGCGGGAAAAACGATTATGACCACGGAGCCAAAGTTTATTCCAAAGGAAGCGGTTAAGATTTCCATTAGCGACGACGTCTCTGTAGATATCCGCTTGATTGACTGTGTAGGCTATATGGTGGACGGAGCTACCGGTCATGAGGAAAACGGGGAAGAGCGTCTGGTAAAAACGCCTTGGTTTGACTATGAGATTCCATTTACAAAGGCGGCGGAGATTGGTACGAGAAAAGTCATTACCGAGCACTCCACCATAGGTGTGGTGATGACGACAGATGGCAGCATCGGGGAACTGCCGAGAGAGGCTTACATACCAGGTGAGGCAAGAACCATTGAGGAGTTAAAAAACCTGGGAAAACCTTTTGTGGTGATTTTAAATACAGTAAAGCCCCATTCTGCGCAGACGAAGGAGCTTGTCCAGTCTATGGAGGAGGAATACGGGGAATTGGTGCTCCCTCTCAACTGTGACCAGATGCGCAGTGAGGATATCCAATATATGATGGGTGAGATTTTATCGGCATTCCCGGTGACGGAGATGGATTTCTATCTGCCAAAGTGGGTGGAAATGTTAGAGGACGACCATCCCGTAAAGAGTCAGGTGCTAAGGGAAGTGCGCCAGATTCTTATGGAGATTGACCAGGTGCGGGATGTGGAAAAGAACCGGATGGAAACGGATTGCGAGTACATAAAGGAAATCCGTGTGACTGGTATCCATATGGAAAACGGAAGTGTTTCTGTGGAAATTGCTTTTGATGAGACTTATTATTATCAGGTAATCAGTGAAATGGTTGGAGTGCCCATCGCAGGCGAATATCAGCTTATTGGCCTGTTAAAAGAGTTGTCTGCAAAGAAAAATGAGATAGATAATATGGGAGAGGCATGGAATGAAGTACGGCATACCGGATATGGCGTAGTGGTGCCATCCATGGAGGATATTGAGATTGCACAGCCGGAGATTATCAAACACGGAAATAAATACGGTGTGAAAATTAAAGCGGTAAGCCCTTCTGTCCATTTGATTCGTGCCAATATTGAGACGGAAATCGCACCCATTGTGGGAAGTGAAGAACAGGCAAGGGATTTGATTACCTATATTTCAGATAATGCGGCAGAAAATCCCGACGGCATCTGGAATACAAATATTTTCGGAAAGACCATACGGCAGCTGGTAGACGAGGGAATTGGCAACAAAATCCATAAGCTGACAGATGAGAGCCAGCTGAAGTTACAGGAGACCATTCAAAAGGTAATTAACGACAGCAATGGCGGTCTGGTTTGTATTATTATATAAGGTCGCAAAGCCACCATGTTTTGATTTTCAAAAAAATTTAAAAGGAGCGGAAAAAGTTTTGTCATAGCATTGACAAAACTTTTTTTTCTGTGCTATACTCAATCGTGTAACAACTTTGTAATAATTTAGTAATAACTTTGAATAGACGAAACAAAACATGTAGATTAGAGTGTAGATTGGAGATTACTATGAGAAAAGAGCTTCGTAAATGGATAGCATTGGGAATGGCAGGCATGATTTTGACAGGAACGTTTGGAGAGGGCAGTGTGGCAGATGCGGCGAAGGACAAGCTGCAACCCATGGTTACATTGTCTATGGATAAATGCTGTGAGGCGGTGGTGAGCCAGGCAGTGAAAATGACGGTGGAAAAGGCGAAAGCGGCAAGTTCGGATTTGGATGATGATGATGCCACCCGGGAGGAGAAGCAGGTTTCATTGAACCTGGTGTATGACCGTCTTGGTATTGCTTCCAAGGTGGACACCTATCTGAATGTGCGGAAAAAACCCAGTGAAGACGCAGAGATTGTAGGAAAGCTGACGAAAAATGCGGGATGTAATGTATATAAGATTAACAAAAACGGATGGGCAAAGATTGTTTCCGGTCAGGTAAACGGCTGGGTAAAAGCAGAATATATGGTGACGGACGCAGAGGCAGAGGAATTGTCAATGAAGGTGGGAAAACGTATGGCAGTTGTCAATACGGAGACATTGAACGCCAGAGCGCTTCCATCTACAAATGCAAGGATTGTCACCTTGATTTCACAGGAAGAGGATTATACAGTACATAAACTGCATCTCACAAAAGAGTGGATGGAGAATTTCATTGCGAAAAATATAAAGAAAAAAGAACAGAAGACGCTGAATATGGATGAGATTATGGCAGATCTGGATAACTGGATGTGCATCCGTATCGACAACGACAAGGTTTTTGTCAACAAGGAGTATGTGAAGGATTCCTATAAGCTGAAACGTGCTGTAGCGTTGAAACAGGATCCGGTTACCGGAGAGATTATTACCACCGGTTCTGAATCGGATGGCGGCGGAAATATGTCCATGGTCAGCTATGCGATGCAGTTTTTGGGTAACCGCTATGTATATGGCGGAACCAGTCTGACAGGCGGTACAGATTGTTCTGGATTTACCATGCGCATCTATGAACACTTCGGAATATATATTCCACGTGTAGCGGCAGACCAGGCGGCGGCAGCGTATTCCGTTTCCGACCCCCAGCCGGGAGATTTGTTCTTCTATGGAAGTGGCGGATATGTAAACCATGTAGCAATGTATATTGGAAATGGACAGGTTATCCATGCAAGTAATGAGATTGATGGTATTAAAATTTCTTATGCATATTATCGTACACCGGTTAAGATTGGGCGTTACTAATGGATATGGTTCATTATGTTCGGAAAATGGAG
>CAZSGT010000374.1:0-2820 GCA_964606215.1 uncultured Lachnospiraceae bacterium | reverse complement strand
GGATGTAGACAATCCAGTTTTCTCAGCCATCTCCGCAGTGATATTGCCGGTTACTTCCGGTGACTCATAGACTTTCGCCAGCAAGCTCTTATCAATATCCAGTTTTTCCAGAACTTCATCCGACCACTGGCGTTTCGGAATATCTAACAGCTGCATGCCGGACGCATCGGAAACCTCTGTCGCAAATTCCCCGGTAAGAATATACCGCACATAATCCTTCGGCAAAAGAATATGCTTGCATCTTGCATAGTTTTCCGGCTCATTGTTGCGCACCCACAAAATCTTGGATGCCGTAAATCCAGTCAGCGCAGGGTTTGCCGTAATCTCAATCAGACGTTTCGCGCCCACCTTCTCCGTAATCTCCTCGCATTCCTTGCCGGTACGCTGGTCACACCAGATAATAGACGGACGAATCACCTCGCCGGCCTCATCTAACATAACCAGTCCATGCATCTGCCCGGAAATACCAAGTCCTTTCACATCCTCACCGGAAACACCGGACTCCTTCATTACCTTAGAAATGGTCTCAATGGCTGCATCCCGCCAATCTTCCGGCTTTTGCTCTGCCCATCCATTCTGCGGTGTGTATAGCGGATATTCCTTTGATGCAGAAGCAATCACTGTGCCGTCCTGGTCAAATAATACTGTCTTTGTTGCACTTGTTCCCAAATCAATACCAATTACATAATTCATCTTTTCGCTTACCTCCATATTCTATTTCGATTCCTATTCGATAAAAAGATGCCGCCACCCCAGGCAGCGGCATCCATATCATTTCATGCCTATTACATAAATGGATTCTCTGTCTTATAACGCACGCCCTTCAGCTGGTTATATCCAATCTCCTCCACATCTACGCCTACTAACTTGAACACTTCATACAACGTCTTGCCGAAATGTCCAAATGCAACCGCACCGTGATGAGGATAATTGCCCTCAATCAGTACATGGCGGTAGAAACGTCCCATCTCCGGAATGGCAAAAATACCAATGGCACCAAAGGAACGGGAAGCAACCGGAAGCACTTCACCCTGTGCAATGTATCCGCGTAGCTTGGCATCTGATGTACTCTGCAGACGGAAGAATGTAATCTCTCCCGGAATGATGTCGCCCTCTAATGTACCGTTGGTAACCTCCACCGGAAGAGAACGCGCCATAATCATCTGATACTTCATCTCGCAGAAGGAAAGCTTGCTGGAAGCAGTATTTCCGCAATGGAATCCCATGAACGTATCCTTCTGTGTATAGTCGAATTTGCCCTTGATATCCTCTTCAAAAATATCTGCCGGCACGGTATTGTTAATGTCGAGAAGGGTAACTGTATCATTGCTGATAACCGTTCCGATAAACTCGCTGAGAGCACCGTAAATATCTACCTCACAGGATACCGGAATACCCATCTTGGTAAGGCGGCTGTTTACATAACATGGCACAAAGCCAAACTGTGTCTGGAATGCGGGCCAGCATTTGCCTGCAATGGCAACATACTCTCTGTATCCCTTATGCTCCTCAACCCAGTCTAAAAGTGTCAATTCATACTGTGCTAACTTTTCCAGAATCTCCGGCTTTTTATTGCCAGTTCCAAGCTCCTGCTCCATATCCTTTACCACATCTGGAATACGGGAATCCCCTGCATGTTTGTTAAATGCCTCAAACAAGTCCAGCTCGGAATTTTCCTCAATCTCTACACCAAGGTTATACAACTGCTTGATTGGCGCATTACATGCCAGGAAATTCAGCGGACGTGGTCCGAAGCTGATAATCTTCAAGCTGTTCAGTCCCACAACGGCACGTGCAATCGGAACAAATTCATGAATCATATCTGCACATTCCTCCGCAGTTCCCACCGGATACTCCGGAATATACGCTTTCACATTGCGAAGCTTTAAGTTGTAGCTTGCATTAAGCATACCACAATATGCATCACCACGACCCTGTACCAGACCGCCATCCTTGGAAGTCTCCTCAGATGCTGCAACAAACATTACAGGTCCGTCAAAATGCTTTGCAAGAAGTGTCTCCGCAATCTCCGGTCCAAAGTTTCCAAGATAAACAACCAGACCATTACATCCTGCCTTCTTTACATCCTCAAGTGCCTGTACCATATGAATCTCACTCTCTACGATACAAACCGGACACTCATAGATATCTGCGGCATCGTATTTTGCCTTGTACGCCTCTACGAGGGCTTTTCTTCTGTTTACGGATAAATACTCCGGGAAGCAGTCACGGCTGACAGCCACGATTCCCAACTTAACAACTGGCATATTCTTCATCATCGTTCTTCCTTTCTTTTCAGATTTGGATGCGAAAACTCTTTCAGGCAACAAACTGCCTGTTTTCCCCGCATCAAAACCTTTTAGTTATTTTATATTTGCACAACCGGTGCACTCTAAAATATTTTATAACATTTTATCCAAAAGTTCAATTGTATTCAGTAAAAAATTATTATATAATGAATAATATCGAATGAAACAGGTTGCACATCATGTGCAAAATACACAAGGAAACTTTTTAAAAGAAAGGAAGGGTTATTTTTTATGGCTAAAAACAGACTGATTGGAGATTTTCCGGTAATCGGCATCCGTCCCACCATTGACGGCAGAAGAGGTCCGCTTAAAGTTCGTGAATCCCTGGAGGAACAGACCATGGGTATGGCAAAAAGCGCTGCCAGATTATTTCAGGAAAACATTCGCTACATCAACGGAGAACCGGTGAAAGTTGTCATCGCAGATACTACTATTGGCCGTGTGGCTGAGAGCGCTGCCTGTGCGGAGAAATTCAAAAAAGAGGGAGTAGACATTACCTTGACCGTAACAC
>CAZSGT010000373.1:0-2827 GCA_964606215.1 uncultured Lachnospiraceae bacterium | reverse complement strand
AGAGATTCATCAGTCCATTCTGGTGGTTGACGCCATGACCGGACAGGATGCGGTAAACGTGGCGCAGACATTTGATGAAAAGATCGGCATTGACGGCGTGGTTCTTACCAAGCTGGACGGTGATACCAGAGGCGGTGCAGCATTGTCCATTCGGGCTGTTACCGGAAAACCTATTTTATATATCGGTATGGGAGAGAAGCTTTCGGATTTGGAGCAGTTTTATCCAGATCGTATGGCGTCACGTATTCTCGGTATGGGAGACGTGCTTACGCTGATTGAGAAGGCGGAAGCGGAGATTGACGAGGATAAGGCGAGAGAGCTGGGGAAGAAAATCCGCAAAGCAGAATTTGACTTTAACGACTACCTGGATCAGATGGAACAGATGAAGAAAATGGGCGGCATTCAGAGTATTTTAAGTATGATGCCGGGAATGGGACTTCCGTCCGGTGTAGAGATTGATGATAGTATGTTCAAGGGGATGGAGGCGATGATTCACTCCATGACTCCCGAAGAGCGGGCAAACCCGGATTTGCTGAATCCGTCCCGCAAAAACCGTATTGCCAGAGGCGCCGGAGTGGATATTGCAGAGGTAAACCGCATGGTGAAGCAGTTTAACCAGGCAAAGAAGATGATGAAGCAGATGTCCGGCATGATGGGCGGTAAGGGCAAGCGAGGCAGAGGATTTAAGCTGCCCTTTGGATTTTAATATGCGCCAAGGCGTAACAGCGGTGGAATACACATATTGCTATTCAGATACTTATGTATTTTGAATATAGAGTACATTTTATGAAGGAGGTGACATCATGGTAAAGATTCGTCTGACTAGATTAGGTAAGAAAAAAGCGCCTTTCTATAGAGTAATTGTTGCTGATTCCCGTTCTCCAAGAGATGGTAAGTTCATCGATACACTTGGAACATACGACCCAAATCAGGAGCCAAGCGTATTTAACGTGGATGCAGATAAGGCTAAAGAATGGTTAGCAAACGGTGCAAAGCCAACAGAGACTGTTGGTAAGTTGTTTAAGGCTGCCGGTATCATGGAGTAATCTCCATCGGCTACCTGCTTTTGCAGGTTGTTTGGGAAAGGACATGGTGAATAAGATGAAAGAATTAGTAGAAGTCATTGCCAAGTCACTGGTTGACCATCCGGAAGAGGTGGTTGTTACACAGACCGATACCGAAGAGGGAATTACTTTGGTATTGAATGTTGCTTCGGAGGATATGGGTAAGGTTATCGGCAAACAGGGCCGCATTGCGAAATCCATCCGTACCGTTGTGAAAGCAGCAGCGTCCAAAGATGATACAAAGGTTGTTGTTGAGATTGGACAGTAACTAAAATATTTAAAATGATTGCCGTCTTGCGATTGAAAATCGCAGGGCGGTAGTTTTTTGTGCTGGTTGGCGCAGAGCGCTTTACTGCGCACCATTAATACGTAATTAATATTGACAGTATAAAAATGTCTGGGTATAATAACTGTATCAATATGATTGGTACAGTTATTATTACAATAAGCTGGCTCGCGGAAGCGTGACAGCGTTTTGATGGTTGAAAAAATAACAGGAGGAGATGTATGAAGATACATAGATGTTTGTTTGGTGTTTTATGTTTGGGACTTGTGTGGATGATGGCAGGCTGCGGCGGGCAGTCGGTGGAATATGGGACGTTTATTCCGGAGGTGCAGGATACATCTTTGTATGGAACCTTTGATGATGCGGGGAACTACATTACAGAGCGGGGGATTTTGCTGACGGCAGACCAATATGAAAAATTAAACCGGTGTTGTGATAAGGAGGATATTGATACATCTAATCGTGCATATGTTCAGATGATGCTACGGCAGGCGGATACTATGGGTACACATGCAGATGAATAGAAAAGAAAGAAGAGGATGTTATGATTCAGTTGGATTCCGGAAGTGACAAACCGATTTATGAACAGATTATCGAGCAGATTAAGTGGAACGTGTTTAAGGGATATCTAAAGCCTGGAGACGCCATTCCCTCCGTGAGAAAACTGGCGCTGTCTCTGTCCATTACGCCGGGAACAGTGGCAAGGGCTTACCAGGAGCTGGAAAGGGATCATGTGATTGAGACCATCCGGGGAAAGGGGACTTTTATTTCTGTCCGGCATGAGAGTTACGTGGATGAACAGAAAAAAATGGAGATAGAGGGGCGTATCCGGTGGGAACTATTGCAGTTAAAGACGATGGGTGTGTCTGATGATGCAATTTTACAGATGATAGAGAAACTATGTAAGGAGCTATAGCGAAGGGGGAAGCGGTATGTTGGAAGTACGGAAAATAACAAAAAAATATAGAAAAAAGACTGCACTGGACTCAGTGGATTTTGTGGTGGAAAAGGGAAGTGTCCAAGGATTGATTGGGGAAAACTGTGCAGGGAAAACAACGTTGTTAAAGGTGTTAGCAGGTGTGTATCCCTGTGACGGGGGAGCGGTTCTTTATGATGGTAAACCGATATATGACAATCCCCAGGTGTTGGACCGGGTGGGGTATGTGGCGGACACCAACGAGTATTTTCCGGGATATACCATTTGTAAAATGATTTCTTTTTATCAAAATGTATTTTCTGGATTTGACAGGGAGCGCTTTGAAGAATTGAATGCAGTATTCGGACTGGATGAAAAACAGAAAATATCCACGCTGTCCAAAGGACAGAAGGTGCGCCTGGCGTTTATGTTGAACATTGCAAGGAAACCCGAATATTTATTATTGGATGAACCTACTGCCAATATTGACCCGGCAGGGAAAAAAGAGATGCTGCGTATTTTAGTGGAGGAAGTGGAGGAGCGGGGAATGACTGTAGTGGT
>CAZSGT010000372.1:0-2831 GCA_964606215.1 uncultured Lachnospiraceae bacterium | reverse complement strand
ACCCACGTATCCAGCTTGGAAGGCTGGTGTTCTACCATTGAACTACACCCGCAAAAAAGATTATGAAATTTAAGTCGGGGTGACAGGATTTGAACCTGCGACCTCCTGATCCCAAATCAGGCACTCTAGCCAAGCTGAGCCACACCCCGACATCGCTTAGCAAGTTTGACTACCCGCGACGCAAGAATTATTATATTATAGCTTCTAATAATTGTCAACACTTTTTTTGAAAATTTCACTACCCCGCATTTTCCCTCTATTGACAGCCACAATTGTACTAGGGCATACACTCTTTACAGGCATCATATCCCTGTCTGATAAGCTCATCTCTGGAAGTGTTCAATGTCTGACTGTTTTCCGGCTTTATGTTCTTTACATTACGGCAGCCTGGATAATGGAATTTCTTTGTGTTTGTATTCAACACATACTCCTGCGTGGCTGACTTGTCTGCATCTTTCTCCGGCTGTTCAGTGTCTTCTCCCCCTGCACTTTTTTCCGATGTATCCTCTTCTGATCTACCCGCTTTTTCAGCATTCTCCTTGGCTAATGCGGTTCCCTCCTCCGCACTCTCACCGGTAGCATAATCAATGATAACACCCGGCTGGACATTAAAGACATAGATGTTAAAGCAAATTCCCGCACCCTTATCTTCAACGGAATACCCTTCCATCTGCACACCGCTTGCCACCAGATTATCTCCTTCATAGTACGGAGTCACCCGGTAAAGCACATGATGATTGGTCTCCTTCACATAGTCTGCCACCTGATTTTCAAAGGGCAGCATCCCCTCCACATTAAAATATCTCGTACCAGTGATAAGATTTTTGTTGTTGGCATTCTCACCGGTAAGCTGATGGGCAATAAGGTGACAACGGTTATACAGATTTTTTCCTTCCACAAAATCATATCTGGTCTTTTGCCATCCGCTGGGTTTGATGTGGCTGATATTTCCCCGCTTTTCCTGGGGCATCAAATCCTGCCCCACACATGCAAATGCCACGCCACAACGTCCCTTTGCATCCAGGTCACTGTAATTTTCAAAGGAATCCTGTTCCATGTCCTGTTCCGTAAAAGATGGTTGGTTATGGTGGATTTCCACATAAGGGCTGCCTGCGTAGGACGGCAGTCCCTGTGCAAAATCTTCTACTGTGTCCTGCTGGGTCTCCTGTACTTTCTCCTGTGCTGTATCCTTTAACAATTCTTCACTACTGCACCCAATCATAAAGACACTGGCAAATATCAACACCAGGAGTAATATACTATTCTTCCAAAACCGTCTCATACAAATCCTCCATCTTGTTTACACATGACATCTCATTTCTGCGATTTATATAAGGAAACGCTTTAATCAGCGTTTCCTCATCTTCCTCGTTTCACATTTACAATCATGCTGCACCCACAATTTTCTCTAACTCTGACAAAAGCGTGTCCATCTCTTCATCAGTTCCCACCGTGATTCGCAGATAATTGTCTATATCCGGTGCAGAAAAATGCCGTACAAATATATGTTTTTCCCGGAGTTTTTCAAAAATCTCTACTGCCGGAACCTTTTCATGGGCAGCAAAAATAAAATTGGTCCGGGAATCCGGGAAGGTAAATCCAAGACCTGCCAGCGCTTTTTTTGTGCGCTCCCTGGTCCGTTTAATCTTCTCCAGCGTATTCTCAAAGTATACTGTATCCTTTACAGACTCCACGCCAAGAATCACTGACAGGCGTGTCAGCGGATAGGAATTATAGGAATTGCTGACGGCATTCATTGCCTCAATCAGCTCCACATTTCCCATGGCGTAACCGATACGCATACCCGCCATGGAATGGGACTTTGAAAAAGTCCGTACCACCAGAAGGTTGGGGTACTCCTCTATGAGGCTGCAGGCGCTTTCCCCGCCAAAATCAATATATGCCTCATCCACAATAACCACCACATCCCGGTTGTGCTCCAGAATATCCCGGACAAAATCCAGATTTTCGTAAATACCTGTGGGCGCATTTGGATTGGCAAAGACAATACCGCCATTGTCTTTATAGTAATCTTCTTTCCGAATGGTAAATCCCTCCCCCATAGCCGGTCTCTCATAGGGAATTTTAAATAATTCCGCCCACACATCATAGAAAGAATATGTTATCTGGGGAAATAAAATCGGCTTTTCCGAATTAAAACAAGTCATAAATGCAATTGCCAGCACATCGTCGGAACCCACGCCGGTGTAGATTTGATTTTGAGGGATTCCATGGCATTTTGCCAGCTCCTGCTTTAACGCCCGCGCCTCCGGGTCTGGATATAAACGCAGCGCATCTGCGTCCACCTGCTGCAAAACCTTTTTTACACCCGGACATGGGGGGTATGGGTTTTCATTGGTATTTAGCTTTATCATGTCTGGAAAATCCGGCTGTTCTCCCGGCACATACGGACTCACATTCCTAAGATTCTTTTTCCATGTATCCTGCATCTTTTCGTCTCCTTCCAGCCTTCATACTACAACTGTTTTGTGGGTGTTGCCAACGGCTCAGGTTGAAAAACTCTTTTTCAATTTTATGTCTCTTCTATTTTAAGCCATACTCCTTTGCCAGCTGCTCAAATTTTGGCAACGCACGGGCAATCATGTCATAATCCACACAATAGGCAATGCGGACATATCCCGGACATGCAAAGGTGCTTCCCGGCACAACCAAAATATTATACTCTTTTGCCTTTGCCGTAAATGCCTTTTCATCCTCCACCGGCGATTTTACAAAGAGATAAAATGCCCCCTGAGGCTTAATACACTCAAAACCGTATTTCACCAGATTACTATATAAAAGCTCCCGGTTTCTGTCATACACCGACACAT
>CAZSGT010000371.1:0-2832 GCA_964606215.1 uncultured Lachnospiraceae bacterium | reverse complement strand
CGATAAAAATGGTCCGCACGGGTACTGAAGTATAACAGCCTTATCCTGATATTGGTCCCACCACATTTTACAAAAGAATGGAGGAATCATTATGTTTGTATTCAATGTCTTGCTGTTATTCATCGGTTTTACTGCACTTATTAAGGGCGCCGACTGCTTCGTGGACGGAAGCTCTTCCCTGGCCCGGAACTTCAAAGTACCGGGGGTGATTATCGGACTGACGATTGTCGCTTTAGGAACCAGCGCCCCCGAATTAGCCGTAAGCACTTCTGCAGCACTTCAGGGTTCGAATGAGATTGCTTTAAGCAACGTTGTGGGCTCAAATATCTTTAATCTTCTCTGTGTGCTGGGCATCTGCGCCGTCATTCATCCTATTCCGGTGGACCGCGGGATTCTGAAAAGGGATTTTCCGCTGTCCATTGCTGCCGCTGTTCTCGTTTTCATTTTTTCTGCAGTCAAAATGATATCCTCTGGAAATCTTCTGCAAGAAAACATGAATGCTCCCGTGGGAGAACTCCAGAGAATTGCCGGAATACTTATTCTGGTTCTGTTTTTGCTTTACATCATCTATCTGATTTGCGATGCGAAAAACCATCCACAGGCTGAAGAGGATGCAACGTGTCTGCCCCTGTGGAAATGTTTTACATTCATATTCATCGGTCTGTTTTTTATCATTGCCGGGGGACAAGCCGTCGTCTACAGTGCAAAGAAAATTGCCGGGGCAATGGGCATGTCGGAAACACTGATTGGTTTGACAGTTGTCGCAGTGGGAACCTCCCTGCCCGAACTTGTAACATCTATCGTCGCTGCCAGAAAAGGGGAGACCGGACTTGCCGTCGGCAACGTCATCGGCTCAAATATATTTAATCTGCTGTTTATCCTGGGAATCTCCGCATCCATTCATCCCATGACGGTAAATGCTGCTTCAGTTTATGATATTTTGATTTTAATTGCCGTGAGCATCCTCACCTACGGATTTTCCCTGAAAGGTAGGGAAATCCGCCGACCGCAGGGAATCCTAATGCTCTTGATATATATTGCAGATGTTGTATTTGCCATTATCCGGTAAAACTTTATTTCTTATAATAAAACGCATTTCACCTGCAGCATGCTGGAAAACATCTCTTCCAGCACCCGAATCCAATATATTCAAAACAGGTTCCGGAAATTTACTCCGAAACCTGTTTTGCTGTAATCCCAAAAAACTCTGGACAAAATATACACCTCAGTGATGTGTTTTATGATGATTCTTCTGCGTCTTAGTCTGACACTGATTCTGACAGCTGTTTTGCTGTTTCTTTTGTTGCTTTTTGTGATGTTTCTTTCCTTTTTTGTGCGTTTTTTTATGAAGCTTACAATACTTCTTACAATCTGTTTTTTTGTTATGATATCCTTTGTGATATGTGCAGTACACTCCCCCATTGCCACTCTTGTGATGGCTGTTATGATGGGAACCATGTGCAAATGCCGTAGCTGCAGGTGTAACAAGCAATACGCACAAAACCAGCACTACCATTAAAAATCGTTTCATACCTTTGAAACCTCTCATATCAACCCTCCTTTCTGACAATTTATTTATCCTACTCTGCCAGCTTTACCTCCACCGTTCCATACATCTTGTTTTCCATGACATCTTTTGCCTGGAACGTAATCGTGTCCGGTAAATCCTGCAAAGAATACTGCCATGTCTGTACCACATTGACTCCGTCCTCTGTGGAACCGCCTCCCCCACTCTTGGCAATCTTTCCGTCTGCATCTAGCATAAAGAAACAAATATCATTCTCTTTCGTATTATACCACTCTTTACTATCTCCTGCATAGTGGTATTTTACCTCACAAAGTATTCCAAGTTCGCTGACGCTGAATGTCACACCATCCATGACCAAATCTGTACCGGGAACTTTTTCTCCGGATGCCGGAATATACTTCTTTTCCTCAATCTTGGTATCGTCGTTTAATGCGAAACGAATTTTGCCTTCCTGCACATCCTCCACGTCTTCTTTTCCTGCCGGAAGCAGCTGGGTCACACACACATACTCCAGTTTCGCATCTTTCTTCTCGTTTTTAAACTCCATAGTAAATACCAGAGTACCATTTTCTTCCATATGATGGTACTGTGTCTGTACTGCTGTGCCAATATCGGCTCCCACTAACACACACTCTTTTCCAAGGCTCTTTGCATATTCCCCTATGGTCTGTTCTCCGCTAAGACCATCCATCCCCAAATCGTCAACCAGATTCTCTGGACCAGAAGTCATGGGCACCAGCAAATATTTGTCTGCATCTGTGGGCACCACTTCCACCTGTACCCACACCTGATTTTTGTCGCAGATTGCCTCCCGGATATGGAAAGACGCCCACTGGTTCTTTTCCACATCCCCACTCTGTTTCACCTCGGTATCAATCAAATCTTCTGCATTCTTTTTGCTCTTTCCCGTAAACAAAGACAACAGGGAATGATTCTGTGACGCCGCATACGCAGACGCTCCTCCCGCTACTACTAAAATGGCCACCGCCGCAGCTGCCGCTGTTTTTTTGAAATTTATTTTTCTCATATTACTCTTTGACCTCCTATCTAAAATCTGACGATTCAAATCCGGGTCTGGTTCATTCGCAGGCTTTAGTGCTTCAAAGAGCAGTTCATCTAACTTTTTATTCATAATAATATCCCTCCAATTCTGTCTCCATACGTTTTCTTGCAGCGCTTAACCGGCTCATTACCGTACCCTTCGGTATTTTCAGTATCTCCGCCACCTGCGCCACGCTCATCTCTTCCATATAATAGAGCAACACGCACATCCGGTACTTATCCGGCAGAGCAGATACCGCCTT
>CAZSGT010000370.1:0-2836 GCA_964606215.1 uncultured Lachnospiraceae bacterium | reverse complement strand
CCTGGTTATACACCACCAGCCCTTCCTCCCCTGTCAGGGCGAGATAGGTATCATAGCCCTCTGCTTCCAGAAAATCCGAAAGCAGACCTCCAATCTCCGCGTTATCCTCCACGATAATGATATCTGCCATAACAAATCCTGCCTTTCTACCATCCCATGTCTGTCAGCCATGTATTTGCTTTCCGTTCCCGTTCCTTTAACGACAACGCCTGCACATCGGTTTTTCCCAAAGACAACTCTCCTCTTATATTACCATCTTCTATATAGAAAATTCTACTACAATTTGCCGCAACACGTATGTCGTGGGTTACCAGCATGATAGTTGTTCCCTGTGCATTTAAACGTGTCAGCATCCGCATAACCTCCTCCGACGCACCACGGTTTAAGGCTCCTGTAGGCTCATCGGCAAAAATCACGTCCGGCTGGTTAATCATACTTCTGCATATGCAGGCACGCTGCAGCTGCCCGCCGGACACCTCCGTAATGTCATTGTCTGCAATGTCACTAATCTCTAATGTCCTCATAAGTTCTCTGCAATATTCATTTATCTCCTCCCGGCTCCGATTTCCCTTTTTCGACTGGTACGCCGGAAGCAGAATATTATCCATGATAGATAAATTTTTTAACATATGCATCTGCTGGAAAATAAATCCCATATTCTCCAACCGCACTTCGGCAAGGGCTGTTTCTTTCATGTCGGTAATTTCTTTCCCGGAAAGCACCACCTTGCCGGAAGTTGGCCGGTCCATGCCGGAAACGCTGTACAGCAGTGTAGATTTTCCCGAACCGGACGCACCCATGACCGCTACCATGTCTCCCTGCTCTACGGTAAAATTAATATTTTTAATTACATTGTTCTGCCTCTTATTTGTGATATATGTTTTACATAAATCTTCAACTATTAAAGTTTTTTCCATATCTGTTACACACCTTTCCTTTTTATTTATGTTTATGTAATTGCGAAACTCTTATTATTCAAGCATCCGCCACGCAGTATAGACAATATTATAAGCAGGTACTTTGGAGCCGCCGGTACTTAGCGAGGTTCTTTCGAGCTTAGTACCGCTGCGAGCGACAAGTAGCGCAAGCGTGCCTGCGTTAATTTGTCTATATCTCGTGGCGAATGGAAGTGAAAAACGTGTTTCGCAATTACCTATTATTCATCTTCCATCTGCGCCACGGAAATTTTTCTTACCTTTTGCATTGTCAGAATACATGCGATAACCGTCACAATATAAATCACCACAGGATACAGCACATACACCTCCCAGATGTTAATCTGGAACTGTATCCTGCTACAGCCCATATACTTAAATACCTGACCGGAAGTAATCTGGGAAAATACCGTCCCGGTAAGCACCCCAAATAACAATCCGACAAACAATACCATGGCAATCCGTTTTGTCTGCCAGCGAATAATGGACGGGTTGGAAAATCCAATGGCCTTTAGCGTCGCCATCTCTCCCTGTTCCCGGATTAAAAATATTTTCTGCATCAGGACAACGACCAGCACATTGATGATAATAATAACTGTTAATATAAGAACTTTTAGTGATTTAATCTGATTGGTAATGCCACCAATCATGGAAGCTATAAATTCCTTTGTGGTTTCTACCCTTGCATCCGACAGCACTTTCTGAATCTGCTCCCGCATGTCTTCCACCTTTTCCTTCTCCAGTGAATCTTTTAATGTAAGCTGTGCGGCAATAATACCCGATGATGCGCTGTAATCCACATCTGCATTTTGCGAAAAACGGATACCCTTGCCCATATTATTCATGGACTGGTAAACCGCCGTAACCAGGAAAGGAATCTCCTTACCGTACATGGCAATGTACACGGTATCTCCAATTTCGGCATGAATTTCCTTTGCCATAATATGTGTAATCGCAATCTCATTTTTTTCCTTCGGAGCGCTTCCCTCCTCATACATATATGCGTCGATGTCGGTTCCAAGTCCCTGCAGCGCCATAGATTTGCTGGAGTACTTCCCTTTTGAAATTTTAAAGTTAAACATGACTTCGTGTGCCACATGGTCCACGGGAATATCTGCCTCCACCAGCTTTTCCTTCAGCTCCTCCAGATACTCTTCACAATCCCTACGGTTTCCTTTCAATATGATTTCCTCTATCCGTGCCGTTTCCGTGATATAAAAATCGCAGGGCGTCACTCCAAACCACGCCGCCACCTCATCCGACTGCAGTGTATTGATAGTGTTTACCGGCATAACCACCAGCCAGATGCCTATGATGCTGACAAACATTAGAATTATATATTTCTTCAATTCGCAGAGTATATCGTTTGCCGCCAGAAACGTGGAGGGGCGGATGGGCAGCCTGCTAAACTTCAAAATATTTTTTCTCTGGAACCGCTCTCCGTTATTGCCGCTGCGAATGGCATCCATGGGTGTAAATTTCTTTATCTTTCCCGTGCTCAGAAAAGCAAACCATGCAATGACACCTGCTACTGATATACTGATAATAAGGGATGAAAACCAGCTGCTGCTGCCATCCTCCACAACAATATTCTTGACCACTTCCTCCGCCAAGGTCTGCCCGAAAGGAATACTTAAAAAATACCCTAACACTGCGCCTGCCATAGAAATAATAAAATATTTTGTGACATAAAGAAAACGTATGGAGCGGTCTGGTATACCGATTGCCTTCATGATTCCGATTTCTTTATAATCCTCGTTAATAGTAAAAATAATGGTAAAGCGAAGCATAATGACGGAAATCAAAATCAGACAAACACTTACCATCAACAAGATTGCCGCTATAACCATATCCATCACATAGGTAGAACGAAATAGAGAGATATCTTCTCCATACATGGC
>CAZSGT010000369.1:0-2867 GCA_964606215.1 uncultured Lachnospiraceae bacterium | reverse complement strand
GTGGGCGTCGACTACATATATTTCATTTCCGGCCTTATTGGTATATCGGAGGAAAAGAAAAAAAAGCAGTAAAGGGAAGAAGAGGCGAACATGAGTATAGAAAGAAAAGATGATTTGTCAGTAAATGTAGAGGATACAACAAAAAGTCCGGCAGAAAATTCCGGAAAATGGCTATGTGGATTGGTAATCTATGCCAGCACGCTGCTTACCGTGCTGGTCTGCGGATATCTTGTATCAACAACGGCAGGGGAAATTCTGCGGGACATGCTGTCCATATTTGTGGTAGATACCGTATTTATTTTGATACTGACCCACAGGGAAGAAAATCTATTCTCGTATATATGGAAGCGGGGATGTTTTTTGGTTCCCTTGGTCGTAGCCTGCCTGCATATTCTGGCGGGAATGCAGATGGAATTGTATCATGTCTGGATGGTTGGCAGCTTGTTGATTGCAGTACTTGTAGAGATTCGGATTGGTGTGTGGAGCCATCTGGTTCTGACCGTACTGTACTGTCTTCTCCGGGGAAGTGTAACGCCCCAGTTTGTATTTTATTTTGCTCTGGGTGCGGTTCTGTGCCTGGCATGTGGAGGAATGGAAAAAATCGGGCAGATGCTGCAGGTGCTTATTATAGGATTGTGCATGAACGTAGTGCTTTTGCTGGCATTTTGTGAGTTTGATTTCCATCTGTTTTTGGAATGGGATACCCTGTACTCTATGATTAGTGTTGTGTATTGTGTGGGGATTTCTTATATTGTCAAGCGACTGCTGGCAAATAAGCTGGAAGAACCGTCATCAGAGGGGGATACACAGCTTATCGAAAAGATTGTGGACAGCGAATTTCCACTGCTGCAGGAATTACAGGGGTTTTCCAAAAATCTGTATATGCATTCGATAGATGTCAGCGAGCTGTCCTATATGGCGGCGAAAGAGATTGGCGCAGACGCATTGGTGGCGAAAGCAGCAGGAATGTACCATGAGATTGGCAGAATTTTTGGAAAAGACTATATTAAGCAGGGTGTGATAATGGCAAAGGAGAATCAGTTTCCGGAGTCGGTGATACAGGGAATCCGGCAGGCTAATGTGAAATATGAAACGCCTTCCAGTGCAGAGGCCGCCATAGTGATGCTTTCTGACAGCGTGGTTTCCACCATTGAGTATCTGGAGAGCATAAATAAGGTGAGTTCCCTTACGCCGGAAGAAATTGTGGACAATGTATTTTCCAACCGGTTTGAAAAAGGCGCACTGGATAAAAGTGGGCTGACCGTAGGTGATTACCATAAACTGAGGGTATTTTACAGTAAGAATGCCTTTTAGGAGGATAAATATATGGCAGTACAGTTTGATATGGATGTGGAAGTATCATTTTCCTTTGACTGGAAAAGTGTTTTGAAGGAAGCCGTTTTACAGGCGGCAGAGTATGTACACTGTCCATATGAAATTGATGTGAATGTGCTTTTGACAGACGATGAACGGATTCATGAAATGAACCGGGAGTTTCGCCAGATTGACCGGGCGACGGACGTCTTGTCCTTTCCTATGGCAGACTATGAGCGTCCAGGAGATTTTTCCCTGTGCGAGAGGGAGCCGGAAGCGTATTTTCATCCGGAGAGCGGGGAGCTTCTTTTGGGAGATATTGTGTTGTCTGTGGAAAAAGTATATGCCCAGGCTCAGGAGTACGGACATACGCCAAAGAGAGAACTAGTGTTTTTAACAGTACATAGCATGTTGCATCTGTTTGGATACGACCATATGGAGGAGGGAGAGCGCCAGGAGATGGAAAAGGCGCAGGAAGAGATTATGCAGATTCTTCAAATTTCAAGAGAATGTCTTGCTGAAGGCGAAACAGAAGTAAAAGGTCAGATGCAGAATGGAGGAATGAGTAAATAACCATGAGAACAAAGCAGTCGGCTGTGAACAATGATATTATACGTCAGGGAAGTATCCTTGCGATTGCATCCATCGTAGTCCGGATAATCAGCTTGTTTTACCGGATTCCTATGGCAAATATAATCGGTGACGAAGGCAATGGAATTTATTCCGCTGCCTTTGAGGTGTACAATATTGTGTTGATTTTATCCTCCTTTAGCATACCTACCGCCGTTTCCAAATTGATATCTGAACGGTTTGCCAGGGGGCAGTACAAGAATGCATACCGGGTATTTACCAGCGCCCTGCTTTTTTCTTTTGTTACAGGCGGAGCTGCTGCATTGATAATTTATTTTGGGGCGGATTTTCTGGAGCATACATTTTTTGTTAAGTACGAGGGAATGGCGATTCCACTGCGGGTGCTGGCACCCACGATTTTTATTGTAGCCATACTTGGTGTGCTGCGGGGTCTGCTGCAGGGAAAAAATACGATGATGCCAACCGCGGTGTCTCAGATTATCGAACAGATTGTAAATGCCATTGTCAGTGTGTGGGCGGCGTATTCCTTCATGAAGATGCACAGCGCTTCTCCAATGATTTCGGCGTGGGGGGCGGCAGGAGGCACCATGGGTACCTGTCTGGGAGCGCTGTCGGGATTGCTGTTTATGGCGTTTATCTATGTATTATACCAGCCCATATTAAAGCGGAGGGTACGAAAGGACCGCTCAATGCGCACGGAGCCTTATGACGTAATCATGAAGGGGATTCTTGTTACGGTGGTGCCGATTATTCTTAGCCAGACTGTATTTCAGGTCAGCGGTATCATTGATTTGGCATTGTTTAGTGAACTGATGGGCCAGCAGGGATACTCCGGTACGGTGGTTTCTTCCCTGCAGGGTGTGTACAGTACCGACTACCGGCTTTTGATTAACGTACCCATTGCAGTGTCCAGTTCCTTTGCGGCATCGGCATCTTCCTTCTTCACGGCCTCCAGAGCGTCA
>CAZSGT010000368.1:0-2875 GCA_964606215.1 uncultured Lachnospiraceae bacterium | reverse complement strand
GATTTAATTGCTTTTTTGTCCTCCCTGTCCAATCTTCCCCACATCAAGTATCTGCTGGAAACCTTTGACTCTAAGCTTTTGCAGGGATATGCAGGGGAACTGGACGTACTGGAGGATATTTCCGTCCTCATTGAACGCGCCATCGCAGAGGAGCCTCCAATTACCGTCAGAGAGGGCAGTATTATCAAAGACGGTTACAACGAGGAAGTGGACAGGCTCCGGCTGGCAAAGACCGACGGCAAACAGTGGCTGGCACAGCTTGTGGAAGAGGAGCGGGAAAAGACCGGGATTAAAAACTTAAAGATAAAATACAATAAGGTATTTGGATATTATCTGGAAGTAACCAACTCCTTTAAGGATTTAGTACCGGATACATGGATGCGCAAGCAGACCCTTGCCAATGCGGAGCGGTATACTACGGATGCACTCAAAGAGCTGGAGGATACCATTCTTGGGGCGGAGGACCGGCTGTATTCTTTGGAATACGAGTTGTTCTGCCAGGTACGGGATGGAATTTATCAGGAGATTGCCCGCATTCAGAAAACGGCGAAAATCATTGCCGGCGTTGATATGTTCTGTTCCCTTGCTTATGTGGCGCAGGCAAATCACTATGTACGTCCGGAAATCAACACGGAGGGGCAAATCCATATCCGGGAGGGCAGGCATCCGGTGGTGGAAAAGATGATTAAAGACGATATGTTTGTATCAAACGATACCATTCTGGATGAGAAGGAACATCAGATAGCTATCATCACCGGACCAAATATGGCGGGAAAATCGACATATATGCGTCAGACAGCGCTGATTGTGCTCATGGCACAAATTGGTTCATTTGTACCCGCAGAGTCTGCGGCAATTGGAATCTGCGATCGGATTTTTACAAGAGTGGGGGCGTCCGACGACCTGGCCAGCGGTCAGAGCACTTTTATGGTTGAGATGACGGAGGTTTCCAATATTTTGCGGAACGCCACCAGAGACAGTCTGATTATACTGGATGAAATTGGCAGGGGAACCAGCACCTTTGACGGTCTGAGCATCGCCTGGGCAGTGGTGGAACACATTGCAGACAAAAAACTAATTGGCGCAAAGACATTATTTGCCACCCACTACCATGAACTTACTGAATTGGAGGGAAAAATTCCGGGATTAAACAATTACTGCATCGCCGTAAAAGAATCCGGAGACGACATTGTATTTCTGCGCAAAATTGTAAGGGGCGGCGCCGATAAAAGCTATGGCATCCAGGTGGCAAGACTTGCCGGTGTTCCAGATGTGGTTCTGGCCAGGGCCACAGAGATTGTGACAGAACTTGCCAACAATGATTTAAATGAAAAGACAAAACAGATTCTTGCAGAAGCTTCGGAAGATTCAGATGAAACTGCCGAGGCGCCGGAATACCCGTACAGCATTGAAAATCAAATGCCCGGGAAGCACCATAAAGGCAAGGCCGGCACGGCAGCACCGAAAAATGAAAACACACAGATTTCCTTGTTTGATGCAGGTTCTCTGGGGATGAAAACGGATGATATTATTCTGGAACTCCACGATTTGGATTTATCTTCCACCACCCCCATTGACGCCATGAATATTTTGTATCGTATGCAGACAAAACTTAAGGAGAGATTCTGACTTGAAAAGGACATTTATTTATGCTAAAGTAGAAATGATAACATGATATGATTAGGGGAACCTGGGAAACTTATGTTTGCGCTACTCCATAAGTTTCTCCAAAACAGTAGCGCAGAAAAGAGGAGATAGGTAATTATGAACGGGAAGAAGAAACAGATACGCCGGTCATTTGCCTTTATTATGGCGGTGATTTTGGTTCTTACTACCTGCTTTACCGACTTTAGTCTGTTTGGCGGATGGACAGAACCTGCTGCTCCCCAGAAGGTGGAGGCAAAGACAGTGAAAGGGGCGAAGATTACAAACCCAAATCACGTCTTAACTACAGATGATGTGGATTCCGGGCTGTTAAACTACATTCATTCGACGGTGGGTGAAAATGCTACCGTATTTGAGGTCAGCCTGTATAAAGGGGACGTAACAGTTCCTGAAGGAGCAGGTCTGCATGGCATTTATTATTTTGAAAATGCAGCGTCTTTTGATATTACAAATGTTCCAGATACGAAGATTCCGGATAGTACCTTTATGGACTGTAAGGGTGCAACAAACGTTACTATGTCTAACAAAGTAACAGAAATTGGTGACAGTGCATTTTCCGGCTGTGAAAAGTTAGAGACTATCGACTTGACAAAAGTTACGTCTGTGGGAGAGGCAGCCTTTAATGGATGTACGTCACTGACACAGGCAACATATGATAAACTGGTTTCCAAAACCTTAACCAAACTGGGAAAAAGTGCTTTCGCTGGATGTAAGGCGCTTACCAGCCTGAAGGTTCCAAAGGTCAGTGATTTTGACAATCTTGGCACCACAGTGTACAACGGTTGCAGCGGTGCTACAGAAATTGATTTTCTGGACGCATCGATTCCAAGGATTCCCGCAGAGATGTTCCAGAGCTGCGGCGACATCGATGCAAAAAAATTGATAACGGTAAAAACAAATGGTACGGAAGGATTTCCAAAGCTGATTGATAACATTGGAAATGCCGCTTTTTCTGGATGTACTTTGACACATGTGGATTTAAGTAAATGTACAAAGCTGACATCCATTGGCGACCGCGCATTCTACAATGCCAGTGTCATTTTGGAGATTACTTTTCCGGATTCCCTTACCAGTATTGGTCAGACCGCATTTCAGAAGGCGTGTTATCTGGCAGACATTACGATTCCGAAAAATGTTACCACATTGGGAGAAGGAGTATTCTAGGCATCCGGTATTAACCGTGTCACCTTTGAATGCAATGGTCTGGAAG
>CAZSGT010000367.1:0-2878 GCA_964606215.1 uncultured Lachnospiraceae bacterium | reverse complement strand
TTAATACACCTTATGTAAGAAAGAGCTGTCACATTCCAACAACTCTTTACTGTATTAACACTACTGATTCTATCACATTCCCTCTTTTTTCGCCACTGTTTTTTCGGGAACCTTTTTGCTGGAAGCACGTTTTGCCTTTGCCACCGCCGCTTTTGCCTTCGGTATGGAAAGAATGGTTCCCACGCCTCCCACACAGCCGCTGGGACATGCCATACCCTCAATCAGGCATCCTTCCATATCTCCAGTCTTTGCCACCTTCAATATATTACTGCACTGGCTAAGTCCCTCTGCGTGCTCTACCTTTGCCTCCACATCCGGATAATATTTATCCAGACACGCCTCAATGGCGTCTGCCACACCACCTGCCACAGCATATCCTCTTCCGGCAGCCGTTGCCTGATGCAGCCCTCTTCCCTGCTCGTAATTTTCCAGTTTAATTTCTTTGGACTTTAACACGGCCTTCAACTCCGCAAAGGTTATGACAAAATCCACGTCACTGCGGACGGTTCTTCTGGCCGCTTCCAGCTTTTTCGCCGCACAGGGTCCGATAAATACCACTTTCGCATCGGGATGCTCTTTCTTTATCACTCTGGCTGTTGCCACCATGGGGGTAAGTTCCTGGGAAATGTGTCCCTTCATCTCCGGAAAACATTTCTTTGCCATCACCGCCCATGACGGACAGCAGGATGTCAGCAAAAACTCCTGGTCTCCGTTTACCACGGCATTCACATAATGTTCTGCCTCCGCCATAGCTCCTATATCTGCTCCCAGCGCCACCTCATACACAGCCGCAAACCCCAAATCCAGCAATGCCTCTTTCAACTGGTTTGCACACTCCGGCTTTCCAAACTGTCCCTCAAATGCCGGCGCAAGCTCTGCAATAATCGGAGTATCTGACTTCATCGCCTGAATCATCTGATATATCTGCGACTTATCCGAAATGGCACCGAAGGGACAGTACGCCATACACTGCCCGCAGGAAACACATTTGTCCTGATCGATATGTGCCCGGTGATACTTGTCATCCGTAATGGCATGAACGCCGCAGGCACGATAGCAGGGACGCTCCTTCTTAATGATGGCAGAGTACGGGCATACCTCCCGGCATTTGCCACACCGCACGCATTTATCCTGATGGATAAACGCCCTGCCATCCACAAAGGAAATGGCATCGGTAGGACATACCTCCATACACGGATGTGCCACACAGGCGCGGCACATGTTGGTAACCTCGTATTTATTATCCTCGCACGCCTCACAGGCAGAGGGAATCACCTGCATCAGCGGCGGCTCATAATACTTCTTATCAATATTACTCTCCGCAAACCCCTCCATCATGGGTACGTCCTTATCTCCCGGACGCAGGGAAAGCCCCAGCGCCAGTCTCACCCGTTCACTGGAAATTGCCCGCTCCCGCCAGACACTTTCCCGGTATCGCGGTTCCTCATCCGGGGAAATATCGTAGGGAATCCTGGCAAGCTCTTCTTTCCGGTCCCCATCCTTCCACGCAATCTCTGCAATCCGCTCCAGGATTGCCTCTCTGATTTGTACAATCGGTGTATTGATTCCACGCATAAAATCTGCCTCCTCCGTTTCTGTGTAGCATTCCCGGATTTGGCAGATTTATTCATTCCCATCCCTCTTTGTTGCTTCCAGTTTCAAAAGAAAGTGGCGTGATATGCGGATATTCTTCTCCCGTCTCCCCATATTTCACTTCCCATGCATATGCGGGAACATACAAAAGAGATTCAAACTCCATATTCCACATGTCTTCTCGATTTCCAGCTTTTGCTTCCTCATAATATCCCGGACCATTTATCAGCGCCACACATCTGGAATACAAAAAACCATCGGCACTCATGTAGCCGGACACGTTCCTGCACTGGTCTGCCAGTTTCTTTGTATCCAAATGATACAACAATTCCGACATCAAATCATCAAACTGAAAAATCACATCATCACTCTGCTTTGCAAGATAAGCAATCACTGGTGCCAATACCTTATCATCATCCCCCTCAAAATCCCAATCGCAAAGCTCCATGGTTTCCCAGAAAAAATCATATCGTCCGTTTTGTGTCTCACTGTTCATTCCGTAAATCTCCTCCTCGCCGATGTCCTGTTCCGCTGAAACCTTTTTGTTGTCGTCTTCATAATTTCGTATCCCATGCCAAATGAACCGGACTATCTGAAGCATCCTGAAACTTGCCATAAGCTGATTCAAAAGGAGCGATTTCCTTGACATTGGAGCCTCCCGCTGCACCAATCATGTACGCCTGAAAATATTCTTCCCAGACTTTGTCTTCTCATAGCCGCCAAGATACTTGTAGCTGCCACCACAATATTCTGACCATATGGCATAAGTACCGGCAATCCACCGCTCTGCATCATTCAGCGGCAATGTTACTCCTGGTTCATCCTTAGTTCTGTTAAAAAACATTGTTTTTCAACCTTTTATCCCCCTGTTCTGTACGAAAGTATTCCTCAATACCGCGCCAGAATAACCTTCACTTTTGTTCCTAAGATTTTCCCAATTTCTGCCAGTTGTTCCTCGTCAAGGGTTTTCTCCAGATTTTCTATTCCGATTTCCATCCGTGAAAATCCACATGGCAGATAATATTTCAACGCATTCAAGGAACTGTCATGGCCACAACAGGGCAGTTTTACCGATAAATCGGAAAACTCATTCTCTCCTGCAGTTTCCATCGCCTCTCCCCACCAGTCAAAGGAGACCGACTCTCCACAATTGGGACAGGTAATCTCTTCTAACTCTCCACCACAATCCACAAACTGTGTCGTTTCTGAAATTTCCACCGTAACCTGGCAGTCTGGCACAATTTCTTTTATATATGTAACTACTGCCTTCACCTTTTCTTCACTC
>CAZSGT010000366.1:0-2884 GCA_964606215.1 uncultured Lachnospiraceae bacterium | reverse complement strand
ATCCCGTGGATTTTTTGTCTGAGTAGCAGAGTTTTTATCTGTTGTGGATGGGTTTGAAACTTTTGTGGCAGTGTTTTTTGTATTTTTCTTTTTCGCAGCCCGGACAGTAATCCTGCATTTTGTTTTTATTTTTTTGTTGTCTGCTGCAGAGACTGTTATGGTGGTTTTACCAGCTTTTTTTCCTCTGACTACACCTTTGGAGGAGACGCTTGCTATGTTCTTTTTCGATGAGCGGAAACGTACTTTTTGGTTTGTTGCAGAGGATGGTTTACAGATTGGTTTCAGCACAAATTTTTTGCCTGCCTGAATTGTTTTTTTGCGCTGTTTTAATTTGATTTTTTTTACAGGAATGCGGACAGGAATTTTCTGGGAGGATTTTAAAAATTCCAGTGTGGCAGTTCCGTTATAGGTACCCGTATATAATTTGATATAATATCGGTCCGGGAACAGTCTTTCAGAGCTCACAGGAACTCCAAAAGAATTGTAAAGGGTAATGCTGCCTTTGGAGGCAGAAAAAGTGTAGGAAGCTGTCTCAGAAATCTCCACATAGTAATAGTGGATATTATGTTTTGAAGTACAGCTCTGGGAAATGCTGCAGGGCAGAGAAAGCCCCTGGCTGTCTGCAAAGCATTCTCCTTTGGCGGCGTCCATAGAATATATGGTGGCGGCATGGGAGTGTCCAGGAAAAAAAGCCGCAAGAAAAATTATCAAAAGTATCCATATAGAAGTCTGTTTCATAATATTCCTCATTTCTGCATACATATATGCGTTGTGTTTTTTGTTTGCAATCAATCATACTGAATCCGGGAGAAAAAATCTATTGACAAAGAGCATAAAAAGAAAAGAATAATTTGTGAAAAACAGAAAAATAAAAATTTAACTTTATAGAAAGCAGACAAAAAATATCTAGTAGGCTGTGCAGATTTTACAAGAGGTTTGCAGGAAATTTTACTGTGATAATAATAGATAAACAGCAACGATGGGAAACACGCTTTGCGAGTTTATTTTTTCTTATAAATAAATCAGGCTGTCCCGCTAATAGATAAGACAGCCTGGCCATGTTTTATTATTTGAGAATTTCTTTTAAAAATGAATTGCCGCATGGCGGTTTATCGACGCCAAGATAGTCTGTAATCGTTGCTGCAATATGGCAGAACCCATCTTTTGTGCCTAAGTTTGTGCCAGGTTTTATGGGAGAACCGTACATTACAAGAGGAGTATATTCCCTGGAATGGTCTGTGGAAGGAGTACTTGGGTCGCAGCCATGGTCTGCTGTAATCATCAGTATATCATCTTCCTGCAGGAGCGCCATAATCTCCGGAAGTTTTTTATCAAAATAGCTGAGTGCAGCCGCATATCCGGGTACATCATTGCGGTGTCCGTATTTCATATCAAAGTCCACCAGGTTGACAAAACACAGTCCGTCAAAATTTTCATTTTTTAAAATTTCAATGGTTTTTTCAATGCCGTCAGCATTGTCTGTTGTGCGCGTCATACGGGTAATGCCTTTGCCCGCAAAAATATCGGAAATTTTGCCTACAGCAATTACATCCTTGCCAGCGGATTTTATGGTATCCAGCATGGTGGTATCCGGCGGCAGCAGAGAGTAGTCGTGACGTCTGCTGGTGCGGCTGAAATTGCCAGGCGTTCCCTCAAAGGGTCTGGCAATAATTCGTCCCACCGCATAGTCCCCGGTACAAAGTTTTCTTGCCTTCTCACAGTATTCATAAAGGGTGTCAATGGGTACGATATCCTCATGGGCGGCAATCTGCAATACGCTGTCCGCAGAGGTATATACGATTAACGCACCGGTTTCCATGTGCTCTTTACCGTAGTCTTCAATGACCTTCGTCCCGGAGTAGGGCATATTGCAAAGAATGTCCCTGCCTGTGGCTTCCCGGAGTTTTGCAAGCAATTCTTCCGGAAATCCATCAGGAAATGTTGGCAAAGGTTTTGAAGAAATCACACCGGCAATTTCCCAATGTCCAATGGTGGTATCTTTGCCTGCAGAGCATTCTTTTAAACGACAGACTGCACCGCTAAAATCATCCCCCGTGACAATCCAGGAATCATGCATGGGATGGGTTTTCATATTATCCAGATGAAAGAAACCCAGTTTATCCATATTTGGCATATAAAAATTTTTGTCGGTGGATGCGGCATACACTGTATTGCTGCCGGCATCTCCAAAAGAGGCTGCGTCCGGCATTTCTCCAACGCCGAAACTGTCCAGTACAATTAAACATACCCGTGCCATACAATCACCAATCCTTTCATTATTCTAAATTCATTCTGTGTCATTTAGCTGAAAATGAACGGTACAGTACATTAGTCTACATAGCTCACAAAAACATAACCTGCATCCTTAAACATATCCTCTGCGCTGGACAGGGAAACCTTAAAGATTGTCATGGAGGTAGGGTCTATATATGTTACCGTTGTTTCTGTGTATTCTGTGATTAAAACTGCATCGGAGGAATTTTTCATGGCAATAACCGGGTGGCCGGAGCTGACAAAATATAATACCTCATCCAGTGTACAGCCGGTCAGGTTTACCGGAGTATTTACATACTTCTCTAAAATCCTGGTGATGGATTTGTTGATGGAAACCTGCGAAGCCAACACGGTAATCTGGTTTGTCTGCAACAGCATACAAATGCAGGCGCCAATGCTGGTAACGCCAGCCTCCACATATGCAGGAGTTATTCCGGACACGGATTTGCTCAGGAATTTGCCTCCCCGTTCCCAGATTAAACGGCTGTTATTATCCAGAACAACGCCCATCTGGTCGTTTGCCGTGATAATGGCGGCAGCGGCGTCATTCATGGCACAGGTAATCGTTCCATGTGCGTAAATATAATATTTGTTGTGTGTGTCTGTGTTT
>CAZSGT010000365.1:0-2886 GCA_964606215.1 uncultured Lachnospiraceae bacterium | reverse complement strand
GTATGAGAAATACGGAAATGCATTTTCTTACATTACAAGGATATCGGGATTATTGTAAAATATTTGGGCATTCTCCTATATAACACATCCCGGCTTTGTTATATAAAATATAGGCTACCCTAAATTCCCATTGCATTTTTTCGGATTTCAGATAATTAATCTATTGCTCTATTATGTAACATATGTAAGATTCCTGTTTTAAATAATATTGCAAAAAAATGTTATCCGCAGGTATGGCTGGTATCTATGCCATCCCCATACCTGCTTCGCTAACACCAACAAACTAAAATCAATAGATTACATAAAAACGATCCACTAAATCATTACTGCGGAGGATTCATGATTTCTTTCATCTCCTTCCGCAGCCTGATTCCATCTTCCATACCGCACCGATAGGCGATATATCCATATACCGCTCCAGTATGGTTGTTTGCTGTTATCACCTGATCAACCACTCTTTTCTGCTCTGCTGTAAGTCTCAGTGCATCCAGCATATCAAACGCCTCCTGTTGCTGCGCTAATGCTTCTTGATAATCTTTGTCTTTTCTCATGACTTCATCCAAATTATCTCCTGTTCTATTCACCGCTATGATATCCAGCAATCCGTTTTTGTCCATGTATTTCACCTCTCTTCATTCGTATTCGCCTGTAGATTCCTATAAAGAGTTGATTTCTTAATCCCTGTTAGTTCTTCAATCTCTTTAATTGTATATTGCTTTGTGTTATACATTTTGACAGCCTTTTTGACAGCACTATTATCTTTCTTCGGTCTTCCTCTAAATCTCTGCCAAAACAGATTTTGTATCGTCGAGATAACCGTTTGCTTCTTCCAACATTTCAATATATCCCGCCATTTCTTCACCACGCTCTCCATTCTGGAAACTCTCCGGAAGATTGTCGTATGCCTCCTGCTCCTCATCCATGACCTCCTGTATGATCTCCATAGCTTCATCAATCAAGCCATAGGATTTTTCCAGTCTTTTTCTCCTTTGTTTGTTCATACTCTCTCCTCTCCATATTTTCATATTAGAATGATCTGCTGCTCCCTATATCACAATGCTTTTACCACGCCGCATGTTGGTATTCACAGATATACAGACTTTTCATACCTTCTGTCCCTGCCATAATAAATAAGCAGAACAACCGGGCATATCGCGCCCAGCTATTCTACTAAACAAATGATAAATATTTACCTGTTTCTTTTCCAGTTTCACAAATAATAATAATCATGCAACAATCTTCAGCATCTCATCATCTCTGCTGTAAGCATATACATGATCAGATAGACATTCTTCCACACTTACCTGTGTAGCATTAACTTCTCGTACCATGTTTGCCAGTTTCCCATATTCTTTTTCATTTTTGGGCGACAGTATAATGACCTCATGCAGCGAACTAGGCAGCACAATAAAACCGTCCCCGATTTTATCAGCAATACTATGTAAAGTATTTTTATCAAGGATTTCAGACGCGCCAAAGTACTTACGGCAATTCGTCAGGATATACATATCCATTCCCGAATGTCGCTTTCCTCCTCCAAAAAATTCATTAGCACCCAACAGCATGTTCATCACAACTGATTCTATACTGTCAAAACATGGTTTTCCATCAGAACGCATATTAGAGATAGCTTGTCGGTAAAGATTCCTTTCATCCTGTCCCCACATTTCCATGTGTCTGTTACAGATAAGGATTGTTCCAGTGTCATGTAGCGTAGCAAAACCGTCAATTACAACATAATAGGCAACTGCCATATCCAGAAACAGCCTGTGTGGTATCTTTTTAAGCAGCTCCTTATTCTTCTCTGCATTGATTAACTTTGTATAAATGCTGCCTTTCACAGTTCCCCAGTCCAGAAAGACGGATATGTCAATATTCTGCGTATCATTCATGCGATTACTAAGTATTCTGTAAATTTCCTCTTCTGTCTCAGACAAATTCATTCCCCCGTTTTGGTATTCCTTATAAAATTCATCCAGATATACACATGGTGCACAGTTACATCCCTCTGCTTTGGCTGTTATCCCGGTCAGCTTAATGCCGTTGTTTTTTGTTACAGTATTTAGCATAGCGTCAAACTTCCCATCTGCTCTTTTACAAATATCTGCTAATACAATTTCCGTAAATACTTTAAAATTCATCATACCGCTATCCATCCTCTCTATGCCGCATCTGCAGATTTTGTACGTTTCAGTGCGGACATTACTTTGCCGTAAAGTTCTTCGCTCATAGTGCCGGGTTCCTGTATCTTATATCTGTCCTGCACTGTTTCCATTGTCACGCCAGTCCTGTTAAGCTCAGCCTGTAATGAATTCATCTGGTCTTTGGATATGGAAGTTTTCTTTGATTCTTCCTGCTGCTTCTTCTGCGCTGCTTTCTTCTTATCTTCACCAGTGTCCTTTCCCTTGCCGCTGTCTGTCATTCCGTCATTATTCCTCATCTTCATTGCATATACAGCCTGCCCTTTATCATTTACAATAACCAGTGATGAGATTTCCCTGTCCTCATTGTATTGGATTGAAGAAACAGAAAACCGCTCATTACAGTAATAGCGTTTTTCCCCATTCTGCCCATCCTTACTCTGGATTGCCGCCTGTCCTACTGGAATCCAGATAAACGGTGCAGTATAAAGTTCCCTTCCTATACCCCAGTTAAAACATGCCCTCTTAAAACTGTCCGATGCCTGGGATTTTTCTTTTTCCGTATATCCGGTAGTACCCACATCCTGTTTCGCTACCCATTGTCCGGATTCTTTATCCAAGATTTCCACCGTGCAGTAGAGGTTCCCGTCTATGCACTGGTGGCTCCGCTTCCAGCCGAACGGTCCGAATGTTTCATCCAGTATCTTCTGGTCCACCCTCGCGTCTTTATACAATAAAAGACTGA
>CAZSGT010000364.1:0-2897 GCA_964606215.1 uncultured Lachnospiraceae bacterium | reverse complement strand
GCTGTTTTAATGAAATCAAGCTCATTATCTGCCTTTTTGAATAATGTATCAGCCAGTTCTATAATGACTTCATTGTCATAATCAATTATATTGTCATGTTTTAAATATTCGTCAATTTTATTTGAGTATAAAACTATGTTCATTTTTCCTCCAGAAATCATTATAATATTTGCATATAAAACTCAGCCGAAATAGCAGGCAACGGCAAACGGTACTGAGGAGCAAGCTCGGGACCGCAGGCATTTGAACCGACTCCCGCCATTTTGCTGTCAACGCAGATAATGTTGCTTTCACATTTTTGCAGTTCAAAATTGTGCCGCTTTGAAGAGAGTTCCTCTTGCGTATACTCAGATGCATTAAATGAAAAATCATCGGCAGCCGTGAATTTTATTCTTGTTTCTCCGTCCGTAACATTCATATACTTGCAGCCGTAATGGGAGGAGTTTTCCTGGGGCCGGATATAATCCTCATGCATTTTCTCAATAAGCTCAGAAAAATTCCCCATATAGCTTGCCTGATGCTTGTCAATATAGCTTTCATAAGGTCCGTATCCGAAATACTCCACACGATTAAAGCTTTTCGGCACGAACAGACGTATGCCAAATCTGGGCAGAAACGTTACCTTGTTTGAAAATTCGGCACTGCATTTTATACGTAGCGCTCCGTCAGCCATAACCGTGTAGACCGTATCCATATAGGCAAAGGGCTGATGAATACTCCATCCAAAAGACTGACGGAGAGAAATCCGGACACCCTCGGAGGTTTGCTCAACATTTATGCCGTAATTTTTTACGGTATAATCATTGAGATGCGCCCGGTACCAGTCGCCTCTCATAACATCATTGTCAACCGGCGCGCGGAAAAAGTTGAATTGCATTGGCTTATCAAGAATTTCTTTCCCCTTAATGCAGATTGAATCAAATTCGGAAGTTCTTTTGTTAAAACGGTAGGAAACACCATTTGCCACAACATGAACAAACATAGGCAAATCCTCAAGCTCAACAGGCAGATTTTCACTTGCTGTCGGCTTTTTGCCGGAAACGCTACATAGCTTTATCTGGTCAAAGCATATCTCATAGCCCTTTTGGCAAAATGCGGTGTCTTTCTTTGCAGTGAAAATAAAACGGATATAAGCGTCCCTGTCATTTATTTCTTCCGCTTTCGGAACCGATATCTCGGTAACCCCCATAGGTTCCACTGAAAAGTTGAATACCCCTTCCGCAAGACAGCCTTCAGCATCGGTTATTTCATAGCGGCAGTCAAGAATATCCCCTGCATTTTCAAACTCAAGCATACTTTTAAAGATAAAGCATCCGTTATTTTCTTTCTTCTCAACACGAACAGGACGGTAAGCCTGTTTAAGCTCCAACAAACCTGTGTGTGGCGTTCTGTCTGGATAAACCAGCGCGTCTAAGCAGAAATTTCCGTCATTGTGCTTTTCGCCGAAATCTCCACCATAACCGTATTTTGCTCTGTCATCCTCTGTATATCCCAAAATACACGCATGATCGCTCCATTCCCAGACAAAGCCACCGCAAAAACGTGGGTTTGAATAAAAAATATTATGGTAGTCCTCCAAATCCCCCGGGCCATTACCCATAGCATGGCAGTATTCGCAAAGAATAAAGGGACGGTTTTCCTCCTCTTTTTGAAGGAATTTCTGCATATCTTCAGGAGAAGTATACATTTCGGAGACCACGTCCAGTATTGCATCTGAAGTATCGTCAAGCTTATGAGTACTCTCATAGTGGAGCAGTCTGGTATTATCCAGAGACTTCACCAGTTCTCCCGCGGCAAGCAAATTTGTACCGTATCCGCTCTCGTTCCCCAGCGACCAGAAAATCACGCACGGTCGGTTGATATCCCTTTTCACAAGTGCCTCCGCACGGTCGGTTATGGCTTTTTTAAAACGTGAATCGGAAGCAAGAAGAGCAATTCCGTTGTAACTGTCTTCGCAGCTCCATTTGAAATCGTTGTAAACCTCCACACAGCCATGAGCTTCCAAATCTGCCTCGTCAATGACGTACAGACCGTATGTGTCACAAAGTCTGTAAAACAGCGGTGAATTTGGATAATGAGAGGTCCTTACCGCATTGACATTATGGCGTTTCATAAGCACAATATCATTTTCCATCTGTGAAAGAGACGCATAGTAACCCGTGTCGGGATAGCTGTCATGGCGGTTTACACCTTTGAATTTCACCGCCTTACCGTTAATTTTCACAACACCATTGTCCACAGAAACTTTCCGGAATCCGACTCTCTCTCCAATCTTTTCGTCCTCTGTAAAAATCGTGAGATTATAAAGATAAGGAGTTTCTGCCGACCATAAAACGGGGGAAGCTATCTGAACGGAAACGGCTGAACCGTCAGCTGCGGTAAAATCCGCAATTTTATTTCCAAAGCTGTCGGAAAGCTCTGCTTTAACATCGCAGCCCAACGCTGTAAACGTAAGTTCCGCCTGGGAAAAGTCCTCCGAAAGCTCTGTTTTAACAATGTAGTTTTCCAGCCTTTTTCGAGGACGTGACAAAACGTAAACATCGCGGAAAATTCCCGACAATCTGAACTTGTCCTGATCCTCCAAATAAGTTCCGTCGCACCATTTTAAAACGACGGCGGTTATGGTATTTTGACCCTCTTGAAGAAGGGGGGTTATGTCAAATTCGGATGTGCTGTGAGACACCTGGGAATATCCCGCGAACCTGCCGTTGATATAAAGATAAACGCAGCTGTCAACACCCTCAAAGACAAGAATCCGGTCCATTCCGTCGGAAAAGTACTCATAGCTGCGACGGTACACTCCCACAGGAATATCATCCGGCACATAGGGCGGGTCAAAGGGAATCGGATAACAAACATTTGTATACTGCGGTTTGTCATAGCCATGTAACTGCCAG
>CAZSGT010000363.1:0-2901 GCA_964606215.1 uncultured Lachnospiraceae bacterium | reverse complement strand
CCCTTTTTTCCATATGGGACAAAACATAAATCAATCTCCTTTTGCTTTCCATTTTCCAATGGAATTATCTGTATAACTGCATTGCTTTCATTCTCATTGGTATGAAAGGGCAATGCAATTCCATCGCACAAAAGCATAATTCCCACACTGAGCGATCCTGTTCCCTTTGCCGTATATTCGTATTTAATCACGGTTTCTTCTCCGGTATAGTAATATGTACCCGTTCCATTAACCCCTCCCCCATATTCCTCTATCAAGTACTTTCCCTTCTCGTCTTGCATTTGCGTATCATGTTTTTCCTCACTGGGCACTGTCTGTTCCTCTTTTCCATCTTTTCCACAGGCGCAAATGAAAACCAGACATCCCGTCAATAATAACCATAAAAACCTCTTTCCCATAGTTTTCCCTCCATGTTCTGTCGTATTTCTTAAATCATCCGTCAGATTTTCTTTCCTCACAAAAACTATAACATGAAAACACCATGGATTCTTTATCATCTTATTAAACATTTCTTATAAATTTCTTAATATGCATTTCTACCCGGCATCCAGACATTTCTCCACAAATTGGGATACTCCATGCAGGTGAAACAAAATAGTCGTAAATATCATCACGCACACCGCAATCGCTCCGGCGCTTCCCACGCCTGTCACACCCATTTCGCACATAATCTCAAACACTTCCATGCCCAAACTGACAATGCAAAGAACCTCTGCAATACACCATTCCACCACCTGCCGTTCTGGCAACGTCTTTTTTCCTGCAAACCATATGCACAAAAGCAGAGCGATGACAGTAACCGCCAAAACCATCCATGGACTGTGAACCAGACGCCACATCTCCTGTGATGCCTCTCTCTCCGTCACTTTATTCATAATATCAAACAGATTGTCTGCCCGCCAGACATAGTAGAGAAACATTCCCATGAAAAAACCTGCCAGTGGATTTGCAAAAAAATACATCACAGTATAAATAACAGCAGAAAAAACCAGTACATTCAACAGGGCATATCCCCACGCCACCCACAACTCTGTCATGCGGATACCTTCCTTTAGGTAAAACACACTGCCCAGTACTAAAGTAATTCCATGCACGCCCATTGTCACTGTCTGTAAAAGCAGATAGTCCAATGCACACCGTTTCCGCCTGCCTATGGGTATCTGGCTCAATAATTCCCTGCCCTCCTTTGTCCGTCTGGAAAAGCCCAAACCAAACAAAACCATCATCTGTACGGGCACTATCAAATAAACAGACCAAACCAGATACGGGTTCTGCATTTCCTGGGAAAGATTGTTTCGAAAATCCATTCCCCATCCACCGGGCAGAATCTCCAAACGATTACCTGGCCAGACTGGAATGTCTATATACTGGTTAAACCACATATATACATCCGATGACAGCAGCTCCACCGCATTGTACCAATTGGTCCCCCAGATTTCCCCTCTCTGCCACCTGTCAATGTAAGACTGCAGTGTTTCGCTGTAGCTTTCCATCTCCTCCAAAAAAGAAACCTCCGTGTCTGCCCGCTTTGTCTTTTCTATGGCTTCCTGTAAAGCTTTTTGTTCTTCTATCAAACAATCTACCGAAAGCATTTCTGCATCCTTTTTATAGACGGCATTTGCAACCTGCCAGCTAAACACCTGACACAGCACCCCGATTATGGCGCTTAGTACGACGGCAGTCAACAAAAGTTTTTTTCTGTTTTTGATATATCCCCATACCATCATCCTATCTGCCTCCTGTTTTTTCGGATTCTCCATACATACCATAAAATCAGTGCCAGCAAAACGATACTGTACCTGCCAAAAATCTGGAGAAATATTTCCCTGCTCTCCAGATTCGTCTGCTGAATCAGACCGTAAGCGGTAAATTCCTCGCACAATTTTTCTATATTCCTCAGAAACCTTGTGGGTTCCATACCATATATAAACAGCATCCCAGGATATTTTGCCCCATAGACCAGACATGCCGCAACCATTCCCATAAAGCTGCTGGCAAAAAATGTTTGTATCACCTTCACCCAAAAATACATTTGAAGAGTAAGAAACAGGATTAAAACACACTCCCGGTTGATTCGCATCACCAGTGTGTCCAACACTTGTCCCGGAATACCATAACCTCTGCAGACAAACACGGTTCCAAACCACATAAGCAGATATATGACAAGCAGAACCCCAAGCTCCGCTACAACATCGGCTGCCGCCCGGTTCCCGTTTGTAAACGGCAGTGTCCGCATAAAATCCTTGCTGCCAGAAGACCCGATTCCACAGCCATACCGCAGTCCCATTGCTGCCAGGAGAAGAAATCCCGGCAGCACACACACCATGCTGCTCTGCAGCTCCTCTGTATGCAATCCCGCCTCCGTCGGAACAAGCTGGATTCCCGCATGCAATGTCTCCTGTATTTCTTCCACGGGCATATTTCCAAGCACGAGAATTTTTCCGATATACAGCAGTGTCAAAACTGCAGCCACACAATACAAAATGGCACAATTGCGTACATACCCCTTCTCATATTGCCAAAGCCGCCGTCCTGTACCTAACCTTACAGATTGCAATAATCTCTTTTCATCATTATTTTTCTCCTTTCTCACCCTCCTCTACGCAAAGCATAAACAACTCCTCCAGTGTAATCTCCATAGGTTCAACCAGCTCTGCACCCATGGAGAAAATCCGCTGTTCCAGCTCCTACGTATAATCGGAAAATATAACCGTGTATATGCTTCCCACATTGGAAACTGTACAGATTTCTTTCCAACTATAAAAACCTTCTGGTGCTCCGTCTTTAAAGACAATCTGGCATTTTACATACTGCTCCTTTGCGTCAAGGACACTGCTGTGAAATTGCACCTTCCCTTCTTTAATCAAGGTAATCCCATCGCAGATTCCCTCCAAATCCTGT
>CAZSGT010000362.1:0-2906 GCA_964606215.1 uncultured Lachnospiraceae bacterium | reverse complement strand
TGTGTATATTGATGGGGAGTATTGGGGTTTATATGTTTTGCAGCAGGATTACGATGATAATTATTTTGAAGTGACACATGGTGTGGATAAAGATTCTGTAGTAGTCTACAAAGCATCTGATGCGGGGGTGGATGCAGAATATGGTTACAAACTCGATGAGGGAAATCTGCCGGACAATGTTACAAATACAGATTATTTTTATGAAGACTTACTGGAATTTTTCTCAAAGCATACGCATCTGAAAAAAGAAGAAGATTATCAGGAGTTTATCAAGTTAGTGGACCCCCAATCTGTGATGGACTATTTTGCAGTGAATGTGTGGGTCAATAACAAATGGGATTGGCCTGGAAAAAACTGGTCTATGTGGAAATCCACGGAAGTGAATCCAGAAAATAGCTATGCAGACGGACGTTGGCGTTTTTGTTATTATGATATGGATTTTGGCGGATGTGGAGGTTCTGGAGAGATTTATGCAAATACCATTAAGGAGGATAATTATAATACCAGTATAACCGAAAGCGGATATTATACCAATGAAAAGGGACTGTTAGGGCAGAGCCTGACGGGACCGTTGAATCCGGCATTACAGTGCTTTATACTGCTGATGACCAATGAAAATTTCAGGGAGGCATATAAGACTGAGCTTGACAGTCTGGCAGATACCGTATTTGCGAAAAACATAGCGGTAGAAAAACTGGATCAGTTTAAGGGGACGTATGACCCCCTGTTTGCACAGTTTTATGAGAGATATAGCTGGAATAACGATCATAATAACGGATATGCAGGATACAATAATCTGAAAACATTTGTGACAGGCCGCAAAAAAGGTATCAATGCAAATATTTCTTTTATAGATACTTTCTTTGAAAATTATGACTACGCTGAACCAACACCGGAACCAACACCGGAACTTCCAGCGGTATCGCCTTCGCCAAATCCAGGCGGAGGGCAGGAGAATCCTCATAAGGTTACGGAGCCTGTCAAGAAAAAGATAATTAACAAGCTAACCGTCACAGCCAGAAAAAATAAGAAGGTGATACAGGTAAAGACGGTTGCCAAGGCGAAAGTGACCATTGCTCTTTCTAAAAAGATTATCATAAATGGAAAGAGGAAAGTGAAGAAGATCACAGTGACAGCATCCAAGAAAGGAACTGCAAAGATAAAGCTTTCTAAAAAGCTGTCAAAGGGCATAAAGATTACTGTCACAGTCAAAAAGAGCGGCTATCAGACGAAGAAGAAGAGTGTGAAAATCAAGTAGATTTAGCAGGAAAGCAGGAAACATATGAGACAATTTTTAAAGGGAGTATTTATCACCATATTTACCATTATTCTGGGAGCGGTTGTATTTTTGTACAATGTACAGATGCGTTCTCCCTTTGAAATTGGGGAGTTTATCGAGCTTCTTGGCAAAAAGCCAACCGCAGATAACCCGGAAGAATATATCCAGACGGTGAGGCAGTGTATGATAAATTATGAATCGACGGTTTCCGTGGTATACATAGGCAGTGCAGAATCCATGCACAGTTATGTTGAGGATGTGCTGCAGGATATATTTGCCATGGACGATTCGGCAACGTCTTCGGATTTTGATTATCTGGCATATAATTATGCGGGTATGCAGGTGAAAATGGAAGGTCTTTTTGGGTACTACAAGATTACCTATACTTTTACATATAACGAAACAAAAGAGCAGACCCAGCAAGTGGATGAAAAGATTGAAAAATTATTTAAAAAATGGAATATTGAGAAGATGAATGATTATCATAAGATTAAAAAGATACACGATTACGTGATTCGGAATGCAACTTATGATTTGAGTGCAAAGGATAATTCTGCCTACAGCAACCTGATTGATAAGACTTCCGCATGCCAGGGTTATGCATCCATTATGTATAAAATGCTTACCGAGGCGGGAATTCCCTGCCGGATTATTATTGGAAAAGGGGATAATGAAAGCCATGCGTGGAATATTGTAAAGATAAAGGGAAGCTGGTATAATCTGGATGCCACCTGGGATGATCCGGTGGGTCCTGTGGGGGAAGAATATATTTCTTACGCATATTTTTTAAAGGGAAACAAAAATTTCACGGACCATACACCAGATGCAAAATATCTGACGGAAACCTTCCAGACCGAGTACCGTGTGTCGGAGATGGACTACAGGCCGTAAAGAGACGTTTGTGGGGACAGATTACAAAATAAAAGCGTATTTTGTGTCGAAAAAGAATTTTGGAGATAAAGGAGGAAACGTCTTTGTATATTATTGTTGGATTGGGAAATCCCGGAACGGCCTATGCTGGAACCCGGCACAATATAGGATTTGATACGATTACCGCACTGGCGGACAGACATAATATTTCTGTGGATGGCAGAAAACATAAGGCATTGATTGGCAAGGGAGTCATAGAGGGAAACAAGGTGATTCTTGCTATGCCCCAGACCTTTATGAATCTCAGTGGAGAGTCCGTGCGGGAGCTGGTAGATTATTATAAGGTGGATTTGGAGACAGAACTTATTGTAGTTTACGACGATATCAGCCTGGATGTGGGAAATCTGCGTCTGCGAAAAAAGGGAAGCGCTGGCGGACATAATGGTATAAAAAATATTATTTCCCATCTCGGGACAAATGTGTTTCAGAGAATAAAGATTGGTGTGGGAGAAAAGCCCAAAGGATGGGATTTGGCGGATTACGTCCTGGGTCATTTTTCCAGGGAAGAGGAGCCGGTAATCCGGGAGGTTTTACAGACCGCTGCGGATGCCTGCGGCGTCATTATGAATGAGGGTATGGACACGGCAATGAACCATTTTAATACAAAAAATTAACAGCGGATATAAGTTGATATTTATTAGAAAATCCGCTATAGATATTTGAGAGTAAAAGCAGCATGGAGGCTAATTATGAATAT
>CAZSGT010000361.1:0-2910 GCA_964606215.1 uncultured Lachnospiraceae bacterium | reverse complement strand
GACTTCCTATATATCAAGCGTTACACTCTCAATCCCAAGTGGAGAAAGGAGGTAACTTATGAGTCAACCAGAAGACATTAAGATCAATGTAGAGAAAGCAACAGAAAAATTGCAAGATGTACTTAGTTTGATAATAGTTGAATATTACGTTGCGGCGGAGCCGCCTGTCCGGTGTGGCGAGAGCCACCATTCCGGACAAACAGAGCCACCTTGTTGCTCACTACTGTACCATATTTTGGTCTATACCATAGACCTCCCTCATGGAGATGTCCTTTGATGGATCAATGCTTTCAATGTTGATTTTATATGCATCATAGACGATTCTATCCATGATGGCATCTGCCAGTGGATTATCATCACCACCCAGGCGGTCATACCATCCTTCCTCTCTGAATTGGGAGCAAAAGATGGTAGAAGACTTTTTTCTGCGCTTATGAATCAGCTCGAAGAGATTTTTGGATTCTGATTCATTAAGCTTTAATAACAGCCATTCATCAATGATGAGCAGCAATGGCTTGGTATACTTTGAAAGAACCTTTGTAAATGTGCCGTCATTTCTGGCAGCTTCCAAGTCGAGAAGCAGGTCGGGAAGACGGACATATTTTACTGTGTAATACTGCTTGCAGGCTTCCATGCCAAAAGCACAGGCCATGTATGTCTTGCCGCTTCCGGTTGCACCAGTGATAAAGATGTTTCGATACTCTGCAATGTATTCGCAGGTGGCAAGGCGATTAATAAGTTCCTTATTGAGCTTTCGCCCTGAACGATAGTCGATGCCGGCAATACAGGCATCGGGTTGTTCAAGCTCAGCGCTGTGTATAATACGTTTTAATCGATTGTTTTTGCGGCTGATATATTCAACATCAACCAACATGCCAAAACGATCTTCGAAGGGGACATCTTTCATAGAAGAATCATCCATTTGTATACGGAATGCATCTGCCATAGCAGTAAGACGCATTTCAATAAGTTTATCTGTTGTACTTTGATTAATCATTGTGTTTACCTCCCGCTGATTTATCAGCATAGTATCTGGCACCTCTTGTGATGCCGTATGAATTAGAAATTTTCTCTTCACGGACTGCCGGGATATCACTATCCTTTAAAGTGACCAGAAGGTTTTTGATACTTTTGTAGCTGGGTGAACCGGAATAGCCTAATGCTTTCCGGCATGCCATTTCCAGTTTTTGCGGAGAATGTTTTTCTGCAAGCTTTAACAGTCCCATACAGCTTCGATAGGATTGTTGTTCCACCCTGCCGGAGGTAAGTAGTGCATTGATAACTTCATATGTGTTTGGTCCAATCTGAGTCGCCCATTTACGAAAGCGGTCACCATTCCACTCCAGATATTTCTGATGTTCTTCCGGCATATGTCCGGACTGGGTAGAATACTGACCCGGACGTCCATAAAGGCGTCTGTGGGAGGTGATTCGATTGTGATTAATAAATATTTCTATCGTTGTTTCTGTTATTCGCACATCGACCTTATTTCTGATATACTGATAAGGCACGGAGTAGTACATCTTGTCTACTGCGATGTGATAATTAAACTGAACGGTAGCGGTTTTCCAATCGCTGAGTTCGAAGCGGGTAGCAGGCAGCGTTGCCAGTAATGGCATTTCTTCCCCAAGAAACAGGCTACGCCTGCTGCCTTCTTTTTTCTGGAAGGTGTTAGCATTGAACTGTTCAAGTTTTTCCCTGATAGCAGAATTCAATTCAGCCAGAGAAAAGAACTGTTCATTCCGAAGAGCTGCAGTAATCCATGTAGATACATTTCTTACTGTTCCTTCAGCGCCAGGCTTGTCCTTGGGTTTGCGTACCCGTGCCGGAATAATGGCTGTTCCGTAATGTTCAGCTAATTCATGGTATGTAATGTTTAATGATGGAGTGTACCAGTCTCCTGTGTGATAAACGGCCGTAAGGCAGTTATCAGGAACGAGTATCTTAGCAACTCCGCCGAAGTATTCATACATGTGCACATGGGCAGTAATCCATGCCTTCTGTTTTTCATTTATGAATGCTTCCACGTAGGCGTACATGCTATAAGTCATAACGCCTACAAAGAGCCTTGCTTCTGTAATCTCGCCGGTATCAGGGTCAATGATATAAGCCGGATCTCCAGCCCATTCTACTTCAACCTGTTCACCGGGTTTTCTGGGTATATGCATGGTTGCTCTTCGTTTTTGCTCATCCTGCTGGATGTAATAGCAAAACTGTGAATACATGAGAGGCTCTTCGCCTGCCATGCGGCAATCCTCACAGTATTCGCTCCACAAGAGCTTTTTGCTTACTCCATTCCGCAACAATTCTTTGCGGATGTAAGCATAGTCAGGCATACGTTTATTGGCAGCTGACTTTTCTTTAGGAAAGAGAAGACTTTCCAGGGCATCATCGGTCATGGTTTCATCAAGAGGCCAGGAGATATTCATCTCATCAACTTTCTTGAGAACCTTTGATACGGTGTTTCGGGACACGCTGCAACTGAGTGCAATGTTCCGTTCGCTGAAGTTCAGACTATGAAGCCTGATAATTTCGCGATACTTGGTCATGATTTTGACCCTCCTTATAATGTATTTACACCAATGGGTGCATGACTACAGTATAAGGAATCTATGTAACGGTTTCCACAGGTTCGGAATCATGATTTCCTTGTGCCGGAATAGTGGTTTCCTAATTACTGGAATGATGGTTTCCGTCACCAGAATAGTGGCTCTGTATTACCGGAATGGTGGCTCTCAAAATCCGGACAGATGGCTCAAAAGGGACCGGAATACTCATTCCTGTCGGCAGAAGTTTTTCCCTTTTTTATCTGTAAGCTCATAGAATGTTTTAATTCCATTTCCATGTTTGTCAGGAACACTGACCTCTTTAATGAGGCCAGCTTGTCGGTAAGATTTTATCCTGTTGTCC
>CAZSGT010000360.1:0-2915 GCA_964606215.1 uncultured Lachnospiraceae bacterium | reverse complement strand
GAAAGACATGAAGATGACAAAGCAGGAGGTCAAGGACGAGTACAAGCAGTCCGAAGGTGATCCTCAGATTAAAGGACAGATTCGTCAGAGGATGCGGCAGGCATCCCAGCGGAGAATGATGCAGGAACTGCCAAAGGCGGATGTAGTCATTACCAACCCGACCCATCTGGCAGTGGCAATTCTCTATGACAGAGAGAAATACCAGGCGCCGGTGGTGATTGCCAAGGGTGCAGATTTTCTGGCGCAGAAGATTAAAGATGCAGCAAATGAAAATAACATTGAGATTGTAGAAAATAAACCCCTTGCCAGGATGTTATACCACAATGTGGACATAGGGGCACAGATTCCGCCGGAATTGTATCAGATGGTGGCCGAGATTTTGGCATATGTATACGGCTTGAAAGGTAAGCTTGGACAATACCGGGGAGAAGAGTAAATGGAGGAGGAAGCATGAAACGTTCAGATTTATATTTGGGCATATATATACTGTTGCCTGTATTATTTTTGATTATTCCCATGCCTACATTAATGCTGGATATACTGATTTTATTCAATATCATTATAGCATTGTCCATTTTGTTTAATGCGCTGTTTTCCAAAGATGCATTGTCGATGTCTTCTTTTCCGACGATTCTTTTGATAACCACGATTTTCCGAATGTCATTAAATGTCAGTTCTACGCGAAATATTCTGTTAAATGGTTATGCCGGAAATGTTGTGGAGACATTTGGTAATTTTGTAGGTGGTGGTGAATTGGTAGTCGGTGTCATAATCTTTTTGATTCTGATACTGATTCAGTTTATTGTTATCAATAAGGGTTCCGAGCGTGTATCCGAGGTAACTGCAAGATTTACACTGGACGCCATGCCCGGTAAGCAGATGGCCATTGACGCAGACTTAAATACCGGCGCCATCACGGATGAAGAGGCGAAAGAGAGAAGGCAGAAGATTCAGGACGAGTCTGCATTCTTTGGCGCCATGGACGGTGCTACAAAGTATGTAAAGGGAGATGCCATTGCCGGATTAGTCATCACCATGATTAACTTTGCAGGTGGTTTGATTCTGGGTGTAATCCAGCAGGGGCTGGAGGTTTCAGAGGCATTGAATAAATATACGATTCTTACCATCGGAGATGGACTGGTAAGCCAGATTCCTTCGCTGTTGATTTCTTTGTCAACAGGTATTCTTGTCACCAAGATTTCCAAGGAATCCGATTTGGGAAATGTGCTGATTCAGCAGTTGTTTTCCATACCGAAGGTATTGTATATTGTGGGTGGAACCATGGCGCTGTTAGGATTCTTTACCCCGTTAAACACAGTGATTTGTGCGTCCTATGCGGTGATTCTTATCATTGGCGGCAGACGTATGCAGGAGATGATGGAAATCGAGGATATTCAGACTGAAACCACGGTGGAGGAGGATTCCACAGAGGAAATCCGCCGTCCGGAGAGTGTGGTATCCCTGTTGCAGGTAGACCCCATCGAGCTGGAGTTTGGTTATGGTATCATTCCGCTGGCAGATGTAAACCAGGGCGGTGACTTGTTAGACCGTGTTGTTATGATTCGTAGACAGATTGCTTTGGAATTGGGATGCGTCGTGCCCATGATTCGACTGCGTGACAATATCCAGCTGAACCCAAATCAGTATGTAATTAAGATTAAGGGCGTTGCCATCTGTGAGGGTGAGATTTTGTTTGACCACTATATGGCAATGAACCCCGGTTATGTGGAAAGTGAGATTTCTGGTATACCTACTTTTGAGCCGTCATTCCATTTGCCGGCGCTGTGGATTACCGAGAGCCAGAGGGAGCGTGCGGAGTCCCTGGGATATACGGTGGTTGACCCGCCGTCTATCATTACGACCCATCTGACCGAGGTGGTAAGGCACCATCTTGGCGAGCTTCTCACCAGACAGGATGTACAGAATCTCATCAACAATGTTCAGGAGGCAAATTCTACTTTGATTTCCGAGCTGGTTCCAAAGCTGCTCAGCGTTGGAGAGATACAGAAAGTTTTGCAAAATCTTTTGACAGAGGGTATTTCTATACGGGATTTGGTAACCATATTTGAAACGTTAGCTGATTATGCTCCGACTACGAGAGATACCGACGTGCTGACGGAGTATGTGAGACAAAGTCTGAAGCGGGCAATTTCCAACAAGTACTTCCCGCCAAATGAGATGACCAGTGTTGTGACCCTTGATCCGAAGGTAGAGCAGGAGATTATGGGTTCCATTAAGCAGTCCGAACAGGGAGCGTATATTACGTTGGATCCGGACAGAACCAGAGATATTTTAGAATCTGTAAAGGATGAGGTGGGCAAGTTAGAAGAACTTGGCAAGAATCCGATTATTATTACTTCTCCGATTGTGCGTATGTATTTCAAGAAAATGACGGAGGAACAGTTTGAGGATTTGATTGTCGTATCATACAATGAGATTGAGTCAAATGTTGAACTACAATCAGTGGGGATGGTGACAGCATAAATGGTAATCAAAAAGTATAAGGCGCCTACAGAGACAGAAGCGATTCTGATGGCAAAGGAAGAACTTGGCAAGGATGCCATTGTCATGAATATCAAGACGATTAAACCGAAGGGAATCTATAAGCTGTTCCGCAAGCAGAGCGTAGAGGTGACTGCTGCGGTAGATGAATCCTTAGAAGAAGAGAAAACCCCGGCGTTTGGTGCCATCCAGAAGAGTTTGGACAAGGCATCAGAAGAAAAGAAAGCGGTTTCTGTAATGGCAGATATAGCGGACAAAGTTGATGGGGCTGGCGGAATCTCTTCACAGCCGACAGAGATTGAGAGACGTCTTGACAACCTGCAGGAGCTTTTGGTCAGGCAGATGCAGGAGAAGGAAGAGACAAAGAAAAAGGAAAGAAATAGATTCTATACCAACGATTTTTGTGATTATTA
>CAZSGT010000359.1:0-2949 GCA_964606215.1 uncultured Lachnospiraceae bacterium | reverse complement strand
ATGGTTTTGCCAAATATGACAAAACATGCAAGGGCATGAAACTGATGGAAATTTATCAGATGGCAGACAAACAGATGTATCAGAATAAAAAACGGATGAAGGAGAACCAGATTCCTCCGGAGAAATATTATGCTGCCCAGAAGGCGTAAATAATGGGGCGGCGTTTGTAGCAGCAAAAGCTGACACGCATATGCGTGCCAGCTTATTGTAATAAGATGTCTCACAAAGAGAGACATCGTTTACTATATGTGGGAGAAGATTTTAAATGGAAAGGAAATACCATGAAAGTAATTGAGATAGAACATCTGACAAAATATTATGGAAAAAACCGTGGCATTGACGATTTGAACCTGACTGTCCGGGAGGGAGATTTTTTTGGATTTATCGGTCCCAATGGAGCCGGGAAATCCACCACAATCCGAACCTTGCTGGGCTTGATACATCCCACTTCCGGTTCGGCAAAAATATTTGGTAAAGATATAAAAAGCAACAAAACCCAAATCCTTTCAGATATCGGCTATATGCCCTCGGAAGCAAATTTTTATAGTGGAATGCGGGTGGGAGATACCATTGCGCTTTCTGCGAAAATCCGAAAGATTTCCTGTTCTGAGGAGGCAGAAAGGCTTTGTGAACGCCTGGAACTGGATACCCGAAAACGGGTGGAAGAGCTTTCGCTTGGCAACCGAAAAAAGGTTGCTATCGTGTGTGCATTACAGCATAAGCCAAAAATTTGTATTCTTGACGAGCCCACCAGCGGCCTTGACCCACTGATGCAGAAAGCATTTTTTGATATTTTGAAGGAACGGCATGCAGACGGCGCCACGATTTTTCTTTCTTCCCATATCCTCTCGGAGATACAGAAACATTGTTCTTTGGCGGCGATTATCAAGGAGGGGAAACTGGTTGCCCTGGACAGTGTAGAAAATCTTTCAAAAACCAATGCGAAGCGTGTTACATTGCACGGAGTGCACACTGTGCCGCCGGAGCTTCCGGCAAAGTCTGTAGAGAGCACAGAAGACAGTGTGACATTTCTCTATGGCGGTGATGTAAGAAAACTGTTGCAGATAGCTGCCGGCCTGCCGATTCAGGATATTACCATTACGGAGCCGGATTTGGAAGAAATTTTTATGCATTATTATGAGAAAGGCAGTGAAAATATATGACGATTTATGGAAAGGAATTGCGGCAGTCTGTAAAGTCTTTTGCCATATGGACGGGTTCCATTGTCTGTATGATGATAATTTGTATTTTGATGTTTCCAGAAATGAAAAACGAGATGGAAAGTGTCAGCAGTGTGTTTGCGAATATGGGTGGGTTTACGGATGCATTCGGAATGGATAAATTAAATTTTGGAGAGTTGATGGGATTCTATGGAGTGGAGTGCGGAAATGTTCTGGGCATAGGCGGAGGATTTTTTGCGGCATTGGCGGGAATCTCGGTTCTTGCCGGGGAGGAGAAAAACCGTACGGCGGAGTTTCTGTTTACTCATCCGGTGAGTCGGAACATGGTTCTCGTGCAGAAATTTTTATCTGTGGTTACTCAGGTGCTTGTGTTGAATATATTCGTTGTGCTTGTGGATTTGCTTTTTGCCGCCGTCATTGGGGAAGAGTTTCAGATGCGGGAGTTTTTGCTGATGCATACCGCATATCTGCTTATGCAGTTTGAAATTGCTTCCATTTGCTTTGGATTTTCTGCGTTTATCCAAAGGGGCAGTATTGGCATTGGCTTGGGATGTGCGCTGGCACTTTATTTTATGAATCTCATTTGCAACATCAGCGAGAAAGCAGACTTTTTAAAATATATTACTCCCTATGCGTATTCTGACGCCAGCCAGATTATTTCTGAATCAAAGTTGGAAGGAAATCTGATAGTGATTGGCATGTTGATTTCCCTTGCAGGGATAGGGGCGGCGTTTTTCAAGTATAACCGCAAGGATATTCTGGCGTAGGGCATGGGAAAAAAGGAGTGATTTTTTGAGTTTTGATTATTCTGAGATATGTGATTTGATATATGAAAAGAAATCGGAAGAATCGTTGAATAAAGCGTTAAGTCTCTTGTCTGAACCCGCTGTCGGGATAGAAGAAGCACTAAGATATTTATATATGAGGGATGCCTGCTACAGGCTGGGGAAAAAAGAAAAGGTGATTGAATATGGGCAGTTGTCGGCAAAATATGCAGAAGCTTTTTTTGAAAATGAACTCGTATTGGACTGCGCTAATTTGCAAAACCAGTGTAAGGTGATATTGTCTGTATTGAAAAATTCTGGCATATGTGATATTGAGATTGAAGCCTGTGTTGGAGAGGAAACAGATACGTTTCGTCTGGTTATAAAAAATGCAGAAACCTGTCAGGATATATTAATACCAGAATTAAAACAGGAAATTGAAATGAAAATTTCCAAAAGACAGAGAGAAGAGAGGTATCTGTATTACCGTGCAGCGGCAGAAGAAATTTCTGGAAAAATAAGAGAAGCAATATCAAATAAGCTTTATGGAGAGATTGTAATTGAGACGCAAAGAACAACAGGGAAATAGACCTGTATGAGAGGTAAATGAATGATCGAAAAATTTGATGTATCATTGAGAATTATGGGAAAGGATATTCATCCTGACAAGATTAGTAAGGAATTGGATTTGATACCGGTTATTTCTTATAGAAAAGGGGATACACATATTATATATAGTGGGGGAGTTCCGACGAAAAGAGTTTGGGATAAAGATATGTGGAGTAAGGAATTTTATACGGGGGGATTGGGTTTTGTAGAATCATTAAAAAAGATTATGCAGCATATACGTTCCAAGAGGGAGTATTTTGTAAAGTACAGAGAATTGGGTTATAAAATGGATGTTTTTTGTGGTGTTTGGTATGATGATAAAACAGACAAGGTGATTGTGCCAGAAGAAATAATGGATGCATATGAAGAGTTGGGAATAATAATTGATTTGGATG
>CAZSGT010000358.1:0-2952 GCA_964606215.1 uncultured Lachnospiraceae bacterium | reverse complement strand
GTTCATTGTCGTGTTAAGTGATTAATGGGCATAAAGACCATGAGTTGTCCCGCCTGCGGGATGGCTCATGGTTTTGTGGTTTACGCGGAGGTAAAGCGCTGGTGATTCCAGGTTTACATGGAATCACCAGCGCGCCCGCGAACGATGAGAAACCCACAAAGCATGTTTCTCATCATTTATGCAGATCGCAGGATGATAGAAGGAGGTTTTTTCAATGGATAATTATGAAGAGTTTAAGAAGAAAGTATTGACACTTACCAGCATTGACTTGAGTTCTTACAAGGAACGGCAAATGAAACGAAGGATTGATACGTTAATTGCCAAAAGCGGCGCAAAAAGTTATGATGATTACGTGACAAAGCTGCGAACGGATAAGACAGTACTGGAGGCGTTTGTCAACTATCTTACAATTAATGTTTCCGAATTTTACCGCAATCCGGAACAGTGGAAAACACTGGAGTCAGAAGTACTGCCATTTATATTTAATAAATTTGGAAAGAAGATTAAAATCTGGAGCGCAGCGTGCTCCACGGGAGATGAGCCTTATACGCTGGTTATGCTCCTGGCAGAGTATATACCCATGAAGGATATCAAGATTGTAGCGACAGATATTGATAAACAGGTGCTTGAGAAGGCGCAAATGGGAATATATGACAGCAAAAGCCTGAAGGGACTGCCACAGAAGTATATAGATAAATATTTTACAAAAATTACAGACCGCAGTTATCAGATTAGTGAGGAAGTAAAACGATGTGTGGAATTTTCCAACCATAATCTGCTGCTGGACCCGTACCCCACCAACTGTGAGATGATTGTGTGCCGGAATGTTTTGATTTATTTTACCGATGAGGCGAAGCGGGAGATTTACAAAAAATTCTGTCAGTCATTGAAGCCGGAGGGAATTTTGTTTGTTGGCAGTACAGAGCAGATTATTGGTCCAAAAGAATTGGGATTTTCTACGCGACATTCTTTTTTCTATAACAAATTATAAGCACAAAGATAAGAAAATGCCGGCGGTATTTTCTGAAAAAAATGCGCAAGTGACAGCGCAGAAAAGAGGAAGATTATGAAGGAAACAGTGAAAGTGGTATTGGATGCAATGGGAGGCGACAATGCACCGCAGGCAGCGGTACAGGGAGCTGTGGATGCAATCAATGAGCGGGAGGATATTGAATTGATTCTGGTGGGAATCGAGGAGCAGATTCAACAGGAACTGTCAAAGTATACATATGACGAGAAGCGGATATCCGTTGTACATGCCAGCCAGGTTATTGGTTTTGATGAGGCGCCGGTAATGGCAGTGCGCAAAAAGAAAGATTCTTCCATTGTGGTAGGGTTGAATATAGTCAAGCGGGGAGAGGCAGACGCCTTTGTTTCTGCCGGCAGTACAGGGGCTGTGCTGGTAGGCGGACAGGTCATTGTGGGACGTATCAAAGGCATTGAGAGAGCGCCGCTGGCGCCGTTGATTCCCACTACAAAGGGAGTTTCTCTTCTGATTGACTGTGGTGCCAATGTAGACGCCCGTTCTTCCCATTTGGTACAGTTTGCCAAGATGGGTTCCATTTACATGGAGCACGTAGTGGGTATAAAGAAGCCAAAAGTTGCCATTGTAAATATAGGAGCAGAAGAGGAAAAAGGCAATATGCTTGTCAAGGAGACTTTCCCGCTGCTGAAAAACTGCAATGATATCAACTTTATTGGAAGTATTGAGGCAAGGGATATTCCAAAAGGTGATGCGGATGTAATTGTTTGTGAAGCCTTTGTGGGAAATGTAATATTGAAGCTGTACGAAGGACTGGGGGCAGCATTGCTTGGTAAGATTAAGCAGGGACTTATGAGCAGCCTGCGCAGTAAAATCGGTGCGATTCTGATAAAGCCGGCATTGAAGCGGACCATGAAAGACTTTGATGCTTCTGAGTACGGCGGTGCGCCGCTGCTGGGACTGGAGGGACTGGTGGTAAAAACACATGGTAGTTCTACAAATGTAGAAATTAAAAACTCCATTGTCCAGTGTATTGCTTTTAAACAGGAGAATATAAACCAGAAAATTAAAAAGGATTTATAAGTGGAATGGAGAGAAGGTTGAAAAACAAAGTTTTTCAACCTACAAGTTGTTGTGCAAAGGATTGCTGCGCATCCTTTTGCCAAAACCTGAGCTATCAGTTGCTCCTAAAAAACAGTCGCAGCATGGAGGCGAAATATGGAAGAGCAGATGATATGTGACTGTATAAAGGAGGTACTCACAGGTTGCGAGGATACAGAATTACATCCGGAACTGCGCCTTTGCCAGGACTTGGGAGCGGATTCTCTAGAAGTGCTGCAAATCCTCAGCCGGGTGGGGGAGAGTTTTCAGATTTCGATTCCCATGGAGCAGTTGGGCAGTTCTCCTACGGTGGGAGATTTATATAAGGCAGTAAAGGAATGAAGATTTGCCAGTGCGGCCGGCATGATTGGAGAGGAGGAGATATATGAATAAAAAAGAATTGATGGAGAAGTTTCAGGAGCAGACCGGATATCGTTTTATAGATGATACATTTCTTGAGATGGCATTGACCCACAGTTCTTATGCCAATGAGATGCATCTGAACAAACTGCACTGTAACGAGCGTCTGGAATTTTTGGGAGATGCGGTGCTGGAGTGTATTTCCAGCGAGTTTGTGTATACCACAAATCCACAGCTGCAGGAAGGAGACCTTACGAAGCTGCGTGCTAGTTTTGTCTGTGAGCCCACGCTGGCCCTTTGTGCAAAAGATATTCATCTGGGAGATTTTATTTTTTTGGGTAAAGGAGAGCGCATGACAGGCGGTGCTGGCAGGGAATCTATTTTGTCGGATGCATTGGAGGCGGTGATTGGAGCCGTGTATCTGGATGGTGGTTTTACTAGTGCAAAAGAGTTTATTGAGAGGCATATATGGGCGGATATTGACAAGAAGAAGCTCTTTTTTGATGGTA
>CAZSGT010000357.1:0-2959 GCA_964606215.1 uncultured Lachnospiraceae bacterium | reverse complement strand
TCATCCTGTAAAAATCAGGGATGGGTACAGATTGATGAAGAAAGCAATTTTTTTTGTTGGAGTAAAGGACAAGTTATGGTATGATGGGAGTAATGAGATTTCGGGAAAGGAGATATCATCATGGCGAAGACAGCAAGGACCAATGAGCATCTGGTGACATTGGCAAGAGAAAACTATATGCGTCTGTCCAGTTACTGCCGGATTCTGGAGCGGGATGGGTACTGGGAAGAACCAGGACGAATCATGAAAAAGACCACGGCTGATGTACTGGATTTGTATGTGCAGTCCCTGCTGGTGCATGCGGCAGCGGAGACAAAGCGTCTGCGGGGACCACAGAGACGTTTTATACTGTCGATTCCAGATGATAACGTGTTGGAGATTTCCCAGGAGACAAAGGTACCGAAGGACGTGGTACAGGCTGCGGAGCGTTTTATTATGCTTCCCCCCATATTGCTGCAGCTTTGCAGTGTGTATGATAAAGAAAAGAAAGATAATTTTACTGAATATTTTTTAGATGGTTTGATTAATATTGTACTTTGCATGGCGAGACTGGATGAGAGCCAGGGGTTAGAGATTGGACAGTATGTAAAAGACTACTTTGAGCGGATTCAGGTGTTTATGAACCAGTCTGCAGAGGCAAAATGTAACAGCAAGGAGTATATTGAACGGAAAATCACCAGTGAAGAGATTGGCAATGGGGTAAATTGGCTGCATCCAATTTCTTCTGCGATGAAAAAAAGAGAAAGAAAATCTGCCGCCCAGAAAAAGACGGTTTCTGTTAAGGAAGTATCGGTGACAAAAGGGAATACTACAGCTGTAGAAAGCCAGTCTGCCGTGATGGAAATAACCCAGAGCGGAGCTGCAAGGAAGACAGAACCGGGCCCGGAAAAAACAGAGTCCGTCATGGAAGAGACCCAGGAGACGGGATTGGATATAGTAGAGACACTGGAAGATACAGCGGAGACCGGAATAGATACAGCAGGGAATGGGCTGGATACGGCAGAGTTGCTGGAAGATACAGCGGAGACCGGAATAGATACAGCAGGGAATGGGCTGGATACGGCAGAGGCACTGGAAGATACAGCAGAGACCGGACTTGAGACAGTGGAGCCGGAGGAAGAGCCTGCTCCGCTTGAAATGGAGAATGAAGAACCTGTCTTAGATGAAGGAGCGTACAGGAGACAGGAGGAAAATCTGCAGGAGGAAGCAAAGGAGCAGTTTCTGCAGGTTAAGAAGCGGATTAAAGAAAGAGAGTTACAACAGGAAAAAGAGCGCCAGGCAAGGATTGATGAGATTTTGGACAATCTCAACAACCTGGTAGGACTTGGAGAAGTTAAAACGGAAATTAACTCCTTGATAAATGTGATAAAGGTCCGCAAGATGCGGGAGATTATGAAGATGCCGGCGATGGATATGTCCTATCATATGGTATTTACCGGCAATCCTGGCACCGGCAAGACCACTGTGGCAAGACTGGTGGCAAAGATTTATCAGGAGCTGGGAATTTTGTCCAAGGGGACTTTGATTGAGACGGACCGTTCCGGTCTGGTAGCAGGATATGTGGGGCAGACCGCTTTGAAAGTAAAGGAAGTAGTGGAAAGTGCCATCGGGGGCGTGTTGTTTATTGATGAGGCATATGCGCTTTCCAATCAGGGAAATTCCAATGACTTTGGCGGTGAGGTGTTGGATACGCTGGTAAAGATGATGGAGGACCACCGGGATGATTTGGTGGTGATTGTTGCCGGTTATCCCAAAGAGATGGATGCGTTTTTAAAGGCAAACACTGGTCTTATATCCAGATTTAACAGATTTATTTCTTTTGAAGATTACAGTGTGGACGAGCTGGTAGAGATTTTGCAGGTGATGGCAAAGGATGCCGGGTTAATCTTACAAGAGGAGGCGCTGGAGCTGGTTCGGACACAATTAGAGGCAAAGACGCCGGAGGAGATGGAGACCTTTGGCAATGCCAGAGGAATTCGGAATATGTTTGAGAAGATAGTGGTGAATCAGGCAAACCGCATTGTGTTGTGTAAGGAGCCTACAGAGGAGATTTTGCGTACGATTCTTCCAGAAGATATTTGACCTTGCATACGCCTTATGGTACAATTTACCTTATATGGGCAATGAAAGGTCGTACAGATGGAGGTCGCAATGCGGGTTATAGCAGGGAAAGCGAGAAGACTTTTGTTGGACACGCCGGCAGGGAAACATACCCGGCCGACATCGGACAAGATTAAAGAGACGTTATTTAATATATTGCAGTCGGACATAGCAGACTGCGACTTTCTGGATATATTTGCGGGTAGTGGCGGCATTGGGATTGAAGCCCTCAGCCGTGGTGCGAAGAAGGCGGTTTTTATAGAAAATAACCGGGCAGCGATTGCGTGCATTGAGAAGAATCTGGCGCACACGGGGTTTTTGGCGCAGGCAGAGGTGATACCCATGGAAGCTCTGCGTGCCATGGAGCGGTTACAACTGAAGGGCGCCTCTTTCGATGTGATTTTTATGGACCCTCCGTATGATAAGGGATTTGATGAGCAGGCATTGGTATTTTTATCCCATTCGCAGATAGCGGGTGAGGATACTTTACTGGTTTTGGAGGAAGAGATTCACAGAGATCTTTCTTTTATAGAGGATTTGGGTTTTGTGGTGGAACGGGTCAAGGAATATAAGACCAACAAGCATGTTTTTTTCCGCAAGGGGCAGAAATGAGGCTCGTGTGAAAAACAGAAATCTGTCATGGGCAGAGAACCAAACGCATACGTGGATATGCAGAAAAGAGGTCATTATGAGAATCGGAGTGTATCCGGGGAGTTTTGACCCTGTGACAAAGGGGCATATGGACATCATCTGCCGGGCGGCGGATATGTTCGATGTTCTGGTTGTGGGGGTGCTTTGCAATTCCGCCAAGCAGCCGTTGTTTACAGTTAGCGAGCGCAAGGCGCAGCTGGAGAGTCTG
>CAZSGT010000356.1:0-2964 GCA_964606215.1 uncultured Lachnospiraceae bacterium | reverse complement strand
AACGCAAAAGGAAAGAAGAAAAAAATCAAGTTTGAGGCTTCCAACCGCTATATTAACGGACGGATGGAGCCCCCCCAGGGAATCACGGTCGTTGGGGGAAAAACCGGCACCACCAGCAAGGCGGGAAGCTGTTTGATTCTTTATTCCACCGGGGACAATAACAACCATTATATTTCGGTTATTCTCCATGCGGACTCGGCAGAGGATTTGTTTGCCGAGATGAACCATTTATTGGAATTGGCTGCAAAAGATAAGTCAAATACCCCATAGCAGAGTGGCGGGGTATTTGACCACGCGGGCGCGCTCGGGTGATGCAAATAAATTTACATCATCCTCACTTTGCCTCCGCGCGAATTAAATACAGGATTTGGGATTTTACATCCCCGAATCGGCATAGTAAAGGAGGTTCGGCTTATGGTACACATTATTGCAGGTGAAAAGGGAAAAGGAAAAACAAAAAATTTGTTGGCGCATGCCCATGACACCGTGGAAAAGACAACGGGTGTGGTAGTCTACATTGACAAAAATAACGATAAGATGTATGAAATTCATAAGGATGTTCGTCTCATCGCCCTAAGCGAATACTTCATACAGGACTATGAAGCGTTTTTGGGATTTATCTGCGGAATCATTGCCAGCAATCACGATATCCAGACCATGTATCTGGATGATTTGACAATGCTTGCAGGAATCGATACTGCCAGATTGGAACCGTTACTGGACAGGCTCACCTTGATTTCCACCAGACATCATGTGGAGATTGTTGTGGCAATTGCTGGAAACCGGGAATGCTTGCCAGAACATTACTATGAAAATATTATTATGGATTTATAATGAACCGTTGTCTAACACAAATATGTGGTATTGCAGATAAAACTGCAATACCACATATTTGCGTCAGGCAGGTGCATAGCATCTGAACCGCCCATCATCATCCTATGGCTGTATGCAGCCACGGGAGATTTACATACTGGTCGAAGAGGAGATTCTTCCAAAATAACTGATTGCGTACAATCCGCCAATACCCACAAGGGCGTATACCAGACGGGATACGATACTCATATCGCCGAAAATGACACGTACCAAATCAAAATTTAGAAAACCAATCAATCCCCAGTTAATCGCCCCAATGACAATTAACGCCAACACAATATAATCTACTGTTTTCATATTTCACCTCATTTTCTGCATACGCATGCATGCGTAATATTTTCTGCGCATAATACAATGTTTGTGCAAGCAAAGCGCAGTCACAATACTTGCATAGCGAACATAGTTCGCATTGTGAAAATTGTATTTTCACTCTTGTACTCTATTTTGTTTCAAGAGTCATTACTATTATGCAAAAGAAATACAAAAATATACATGCAATCATGGACAAAATCACAAAAAAACGATATAATAAAGGGTATGTATGTTTGTCCTGACAAAGCTGACACAGACAAAAAGAGAGGAGGAACTCCTTTGGCAAAGAAAAAAAGTAATGTCATTAAATACCATAGTGCCCGTGACGTAAAAATCACTTTTATCTTTCTTTTGTTTATTGTTATATATGGAATTTTCCGCTCTTTTCAGCTTTTTACACAAGAACACATCACCATCTATGAAGTTACCGAACAGCGCATGGCTGAAGATAACATGATAAAAGGTATTATTATCCGGGATGAAGAGGTTTTTACCACCAAGGATGCCGGATATATCAACTATTATATTGGGGAGGGCGAGAAGGTGGGAAAGAATACAACCGTATATTCCCTGGATGAAAACGGCACCGTATACAGCCTGCTGACACAGGGCAATGTATCTGCTGAACTGTCCACCGATGACAGTGTACCCATCCGCAATAAAATACTATCTTTTAAAAATGCTTATTCTCCGGATAATTATTCCCAGATGTACGAGTTTCAATACAGCATGGAAAATACTATTTTACAGCTGACCAATACCAGCAGGGTTTCCAAGATGAAGAAAGTGCTGAAAGAAACGGATAACACTGACAGCTTTTCCTTTGTCAAGGCGGAAAAATCCGGTGTGATATCCTTTTCCATTGATGGCATGGAATCCCGCTCCGTATCCGATTTGACCGCCGAAGATTTTACAGATATGACAGAGACCAAAGAGCAGCTTCGCTCCGACGAAGAGGCAAAGGCAGGCTCTGCCGTATATAAACTTGTAAAAAGTGAAGATTGGCATATTGCTGTTGCATTAAATGACAGCCAATATGAAAATCTGAAAGATGCAAATACCATTTCAGTGAAATTTAAAAATGAGGGAATCCGGGCAACGGCGAGAGTGAACCTGTTTGACCTTGGAAAAAAACACTATGCAGACTTAAAATTTGACCGGTATATGGTTCGTTTCTTAAACCAGCGCTATGTGGAAATCGAGCTGGAGTTTGGCTCCACCTCTGGATTAAAATTACCGGTATCTGCCGTTTTTAAACAATCCTGTTACAAAATTCCGATAGAATACATGACAAACGGCGGAGACGGACAAGAAGACTCTATGGGATTCGTGGTTCGCTCATATGATGAAAAAGGCAAGGAAAGCTTTCAGTTTGTGAATGCCGACATCTACCGTACCGGAAGTAAATATGCTTTTGTCAGCAAAAAATCTCTGAAAAAAGGAGATTTACTGGTATTGCCGGAGGACTACTCCAATACATTTCAGGTAGGAAAAACCGGCAGAATTAAAGGCGTATATAATGTAAACAAGGGATACTGCCAGTTTAAATATGTCCGGATATTATACGAAAATAATGAATATTGCATTGTAGATAAGGAAACACCCAACAGCTTATCCACCTACGACCACATTGTGATTAACCCGGAGTGTATCAACGAGAGCGACATTATTTACTAAGGAAACACTGATTTAATCAGCATTTCCCTAATAAAGCGAAAGTAAAACGCATACATGGGTATGCAGAAATGAGGACGATTATGGTAAAGGAAAATATTACAG
>CAZSGT010000355.1:0-2967 GCA_964606215.1 uncultured Lachnospiraceae bacterium | reverse complement strand
ACAGGGCTCATGAAAGCCAAGATGCCAAGCAGGGTTGCTTTTGCGGTATCCAGCGGCGTGGATTCCAGAACGATCCTCGATATGGTGGGGGCGGAAAAGCTGTTGGGAAAGGGCGATATGCTGTTTTATCAATCCGGCTATTCCGACCCGGTGCGCTTGCAGGGGGCATTTGTTTCCGATGAGGAAGTTGCCAGTGTGGTAGAGTATGCCAAGGCATTCGAAATGACTCATTATAGCCAGGAGATTACAGATAAGATTACCAGTGCAGCGGCGGTTTCACCGGCAGGCACAGCCGGTGGCGGGCAGGAGGAACCGGATTCCGGAAGGGATGAGTATTTCCATGATGCCGGGGTGTTTATCATTGAGGCGGACAAAGCGTCGGTGGGAATGCTGCAGAGGAAATTTTCTGTGGGATTTAACCGTGCCGCAAGAATTATGGACCAGCTCCATGAAGCTGGGGTTGTAGGAGCGGCGGAGGGTACAAAACCCAGAATGATTCTGATGACCTTGGAGGAGTTTGAGCAGATGTACTCCGACGCCTGATGCGTGGCATTTTATCTGGAAAGGCACGGTGATTTCGATGAAATATGCATGGCTGGTTGTCAACGCATTTTTACAGTCCGGCAAATTCCATGCACATTACACATGGCTGCAAAAGGCGGCAAACGAGCGGGGAATTGTTTTGGAATGTATATCCAATGCAGAGCTTGCTGCTGGAATGGTGGATGGAAGTATCGTGTCTCTTTCTGAAAGAGGAGATGCCGGACAGAGGCAGAAAAAGCCAGATTTTGTTATATTTTGGGACAAGGACACCTCACTGGCAGAAGCCATGGAGGATGGGGGATACCGCCTGTTTAACCGGGCCCATGCCATTGCCCTTTGTGACAACAAATACGAGACGCTGCGTGTTCTCGCAAAGGCAGGTGCGTACCGGATTCCAAAGTCTGTGCTGGCGCCCATGACCTTTTCCGGAGTGGGATATACGGACACTGGATTTTTGGACAGCGTGGAAAAAATATTTGGTTACCCCATGGTGGTAAAGGAGTGTTATGGTTCTTTTGGCATGCAGGTGTTTCTGGCAAAAACCCGGGAGGAGCTTGTGGGGCTTACGAAAGACCGGGGCGCAGTTCCATTTTTGTATCAGGAGTTTATCGCGTCTTCTGCAGGCAGGGACGTGAGGCTGCAGGTGGTGGGAGACCGGGTGGTGGCTGCGATGGAGCGCCGCTCAGAAAGAGATTTTCGGGCAAATATTACCGCTGGCGGGAAGATGGTAGTCTTTCACCCGGAGCCGTCCTGGGAAACCCTGGCGGTGGATGTGTGCAGGGAGCTTGGGCTGGATTTCGGGGGAGTGGATATTCTGTTTGGACAGGATGGAGAGCCGGTGATTTGTGAGGTAAATTCCAACGCCCATTTCCAGAATATTTATGCCTGTACGAAGGTTAATGTGGCGGAGGAGATACTGGATTATATTTGCAGGGAAATATACGGGGAATCCTGAATAACATCATTTATGGCAGAACATTTCCAGTGACAGGTACTGTTGTCTATGGGAAGACAAAGTAAGGATGGGGATGTTCCCGTGGTTTTTGCAGGAGGACTTTATTTGAGAGGAATACTTTTATATTGCAGAGAGGATGCGGGGCGAAATGCCTCTTATATTCAGCAGTATCAGCAGGAGGGCAGGTCTCTTGGAATGGACATCCAGCTGGTTCTGGTGGAGGAATTATGTGAGGATGAAACAAGGGTGGAAGAAGCCTTTGCAGATTTCGTTTCAACCAGTATGCCACCGGATTTTGTCATTAACCGTACAAGAATGTATTCATTTGGAGAAATATTAGAAGACAGGGGGATTCCTGTCTTTAATTCGTCCATGGTATCCCGGGTGGGAAATGATAAGTGGGAGGCATATACCTTTTTTAAACAACATCTGCCAGGACTTCCCATGGCAGAGACAAAGTATATTGCTTCGGACGATGAACTGGCCGGGATTTTGTTTTCTGATAGCTTCCGGGAGTATAGGGAGAAATATCCGGTAATCAAAAGCTGTCACGGTCATGGAGGGCAGGAAGTGTATTTGCTTTCCGGCAGGACGGATGGCGTGTGTGGACCGTTTTCTGAACAGGCAGGAAGTAATGTGGATACAGTGTATAAAACACTTGCGGGAAAAGCCTGTATTGCCCAGAGGAGGATTCCCACAAAACTTCCCACGGATATCCGGGTGTATGTTCTGGGAGGGAAGATTTATGCCGCCATGAAACGAACCGGGCAGCCGGGAGGCTTTCTGGCAAATTTTTCAAAAGGCGGGCATGCCCGGCCGGTTTCCCTGACAGCGTCCCAGTGCAGCATGGTAGAGGCGGTGTTAGATGTACTTCCCATGGATTATGCCGGGATTGATTTTATCGAGGATGCAGATGGAAACTGGATTCTGGGAGAAATCGAGGATATGGTGGGGGCGAGAATGTTGTGGGATTGTCAGAACATGTCACCGGTGGGAGCATATCTTCGCCATATCAAAGAGAAAATATAAACCAGAAAACATTTGATTTTACCACATGTAACACGTTCTCTGTGCGGAGGTATCATTGGCTGCGGGGTTTACAGACATAAAAATAACTGGTATGATAGATATTACTAAGGCGGTTAGATTTAACCGCCTTAGTAATACATTGTATTTTCAGAATAAAAGGCATACATGCATATGCAGAAATGAGGAATGATATGAAATCAGATATCCAGATTGCACAGGAAGCAGAACTTAGCCATATCCGTGATGTGGCAGCCAGATTGGACATAGATGGAGAAGACCTGGATTACTATGGAAAATATAAGGCGAAGATTAGCGATGCACTAATCGAAAACATACAGACAAACCAGGACGGAAAGCTGATTCTGGTTACCGCCATCAACCCCACTCCGGCAGGGGAGGGAAAAACCACCGTTACGGTAGGACTTGGCGAAGCCTTTGGC
>CAZSGT010000354.1:0-2974 GCA_964606215.1 uncultured Lachnospiraceae bacterium | reverse complement strand
CTCACCCTCTGACGCTACCAGCAAAAAATTTTTTCCGCCAATGGTAGTCTCTTCTATAACGAAAAATGTAACTTCCTGTCCATCTTCTGTGGTAAATACAATCTGTTCTTCCATCTTTAGCCTCCATGCCACGCTGTCTTATGCGCATAACCCCGATGTTTGTATCGCAGTATATTCCGCTTCGCTGAACCTGTTTCATCTGCATTCCCAATTCTTATCCACACCCGGGAAGTTTGCTTCTGGCAAACTTCCAATGGTTCAGCTTTGCTGAACCTATTTCTCCAGCGAATCCAGATATCCCTGCAAAATCAAGGAAGCCGCAATCTTATCCACGTATTCCTTCCGGTGCTCCCTTCTCACACCGCCATCCATCAAAATCTGTTCTGCCGCCACAGTCGTCAGACGCTCGTCCCACAAAATCACCGGAAGTCCTGTGCGCCGCTCCAACATCTCTGAAAACTCTCTGGTCTTTTCACAGCGGTCTCCCTCAGTATTGTCCATATTTTTGGGATATCCCAGTACAATCCGGTCTACCTGGTACTCCTCCGACAACTCCTCAATGCGCGCCAGCGTCCTGCGCAGTTTATTCTCCTGTTTTCTGGTAATGGTCTCTAATCCCTGTGCGGTTAAGAGCAGCTCATCGCTCATGGCAACCCCCACCGTTACGGAACCATAGTCTAATCCCATAATTCTCATATACCCACCCTGTTTACTCAAAATGATTCTTAATATAATCTTCCAGGAGCACCTCGATAATCTCATCACGCTCCACTCTCATAACAAGGCTTCTCGCCCCGTTATGGCTGGTAATATATGTGGGGTCTCCAGACATGACATAACCAACGATCTGGTTTACGGGATTGTAACCTTTCTCCGTCAGAGCCTTATAAATCTCCGCAATCACATCTTTTACTTCAAATTCCTGATCCTTTTGTACTTTAAAATACTGGGTATTGTTTATTTCCTGCATACTACTCTCCATTCCGGCATCCGACTATCTCATAGGCGCATGCATATTTATCCGTATCCATCTATTTTTTCTATCATAATATATCTAATCAAAAAAAACAAGTCCCGTTTCCCTGCTAGTTCAGGAAATCCTCTGACAAAATTTGCTTTGGTACGACATTGCCAAATACTCCCGTGTGCACGTCTTTCAACGAAAACTCCGCATCCTGCACGGGCTGTGCAATCCTTACATACCGGGTTGTATATCCGATATAATATGGTTTACCGCCAATCTCTGCCTCCTCCTCAATCAGTACTTCCTGAGGCTTTCCCAGAAAACCGCTGCGGTAGACGTCCCGAAGCTCCCTCTCCAAATCCAGCAGAATACCGCTTCGCCTTGCCTTTTCCTGCTCGGGAACCTGTCCCTTCATTCCCGCCGCCATCGTCCCCTGCCGCAGGGAATATCGGAAAATATGCATCTGGGCAAATCCCACCGTGGCGAGAAATTCCTTAGTCATCGCAAACTCCTCTTCACTCTCTCCCGGAAATCCCACAATCACATCCGTGGTTATGGCAGGATTATCAAAGTATTTCCGCAAAATCTCCACCTTTTCCAGATACTCTCCCGTGGTGTACTTCCGGTTCATCCGGCGGAGCGTTTCATCGCATCCACTCTGCAAAGACAGATGAAAATGGGGACATATCCCCGGAATCTCTGACAGTTCACGGGCAAAATCCTCCGTGATAATCCTCGGCTCCAAAGAACCCAGACGGATTCTCTGGATTCCCGGAATCTCCGACACACCACGAATCACCGACAAAAGAGGTTTCCCTGATAATTCTGTAAACTGCTTCGCACCGGAACCGTCCACGCCATAAGAGGACAAATGAATCCCGGCAAGCACCACTTCTTTATATCCCCTCTGTGCATACCCGCGGATTTCTTCCACTGCCACATGCTCCGGCTTACTTTTTAACGCCCCCCGGACATAGGGAATAATACAGTAGGAACAATACTGGTTGCACCCGGTCTGAATCTCAATATACGCACGGGTATGGGAATCTGCAAGTTTCAGGAGTTCCCCCTCCGGCTGCAAAGTACCCCTCTGTTCCCCACCATGTTTTTCCGGCTGGGATTTTCCGCCCTGGACCTGCCCGGCTTTCTCCTCCAGATACGCCTGCACAAGCTCTACGATTCTGTGCTTATCCCCATTGGGAATCAGAACATCTACTCCCTGTGCCTCATCCGTGTGTTCCTTTTTTCTGACAGAGTCCACATAACACCCCGCCGCCACAATAACACTGTCCGGATTTTTCTTTTTTGCACGATGCAGCATCTGCCTGGACTTGCGGTCTGCAATGTTGGTGACTGTACAGGTATTTATCACATATACGTCTGCCTTCTCTGTAAAATCCACTATCCGGCAGCCTGCCCGCAGAAAACTTTCTTTCATTTTATCTGTTTCATAAGAATTTACTTTACATCCCAGAGTCATAAATGCAACTGTTTGCATATAGTAATCTCCTCTTTCTTATTCCATGTATTTTTTTAAACATGTGCTATAAATTCCTCCCTATTTCAAAATTATTTTAGCTACATTGTACATTGACTTTTTTAACCAGCACTCGTAATATATATGTAGCAGAAATCAGTAAAGGAGGGAAATTAATGAAAACAATAAAGATTTCTTTAAACTCAATTGACAAGGTAAAAGCATTCGTGAACGATGTTACAAAGTTCGATGCAGAATTCGACTTAGTTTCCGGCAGATACGTTATCGATGCAAAATCTATCATGGGTATCTTCAGTCTGGACCTCTCCAAGACCATCGACTTAAACATCCATGACGAAGAGGATATCAACATGATTCTTGAAGCATTAAAACCCTATATTGTAGAATAGTGCTTCATCCCTAATGACATTTTACAGAGGATACGTCAGTATCCTCTGTTTTTTAACTCTATAGGAAAGTAATCGTTTCACGACTATTCCTATAGAGTTAAAAAGCTCCGCGCGGGCACTGAA
>CAZSGT010000353.1:0-2992 GCA_964606215.1 uncultured Lachnospiraceae bacterium | reverse complement strand
ACCAACGCGGATATTCATCGTAATAATCGCTGTCATCTCACCTGGTGAGTGAGTCTGTGCAAACTGGGAATTTGTCTCAATCCTCTCAATACGTGGATTGATGGGAACTACACTATCCCATGGATCCACTAAAAGGTTCGTGCAGATTTCCATGACACGTTCCATCAGAATCAGCTCAATCTCTGTAAAATCCCTGGTCTTCTCCAACGGATTTCCACCACCGCCAAGCATGCGGTCTACAATCGTATAACCCAGCCCGGATGCCAGCTCCAATATAATATTGCCCTCTAGCGGTGCAAAATTTACCACTCCCAACAACACCGGATTGGATAATGCATTGGAAAACTCGGAATATGTGGTTGCCTCTGCATCCACTACTTCCACCTGAACCGACTTCCGAAGATATGCCGGCAAATGGGTAGATAACAGACGTCCATAATTTTCAAATATAATCTCCAGTGTACGCAAATGGTCTTTGGAAAACTTAGATGGTCTGGCAAAGTCATAATTGCGCACCTTCTTCTCAGAGCTATCTTTCATCTCTTCGGTATCTAACTCACCGGTACTGATAGCAGAGAGCAGATTATCAATCTCTTCCTGCGATAACACATCGCCCATGTCTTCTCACCTCGCTGTTCAAAAATGCCAGAGTATTAGGAGAACATATATCCGGTCAACGTTACGCCAATAATACATTTGGAATCAAAATATTCCTGTATCTTTTCCAATATCTCTTTTTTGATGACCTCCTGGTTCTGCTCCTCCGCAGGATGGGATGCAATCACACTGATTACGATATCCTTAATTCCTCCCGTCTGGGATTCCAGCAAATCTTTGATATCGCCATAATCTTTGGAAGCTGTATTCACACGCAGGGTAAATCCCTCCAACATAGCATAATGCGTCTTTCCATCTGAGCCAACTGGCAGATTGATAGTCTCTTTACTATCAAAGGTATATGGTGTCTCCTCCACATCTGCCTGATCGTATTTTTCTGCCTCATCATCAGTACCCAGCTCCAGATGCAACACAGAAGCAACCTGTGTAATCAACGCATTGGTTTTAGAAAACGTAGGAACCATTACAAAAAACATAACAGCAGTCATAATTACATTGATAACTGTCAACGCCATTATTATAATTGTAAGTATATTTTTTTTCATACTTCCCCTTCCTTTCTTTCCTCATATGTTGTCTATCAGAATTATTATATACGAAACTCCGGTTAAACGCAAACATTTATTTAAAGATTTCTATAAAAAATACAATATCTTGTGTAAATCTTCCAGATTTTACATAAATCCAGTATTTTTATCGACTTTCTATATGTTTCTTCATGGACGCACGTAATAGCAGAAGGAATGCTTCTGCTATTGTGTATCAATCTATATTGGTATATATTCGTATCTCAACTCGACGATTCTTCGCCCTGCCTTTTGCAGTCTCATTTGTAGCAATGGGCTCATGCTCTCCCCTGCCAGACGCTTTCATGGTCTCCGCCGACATTTTCTTTTTATCAATCAGATACTCAAATACCCTTGTAGCTCTCGCAGTGGAAAGCCAGATATTACTCTCAAACTGGCTATTCTTAATAGGAACAGAGTCTGTATGCCCTAAAATCTCAATGGTATGCCTGTCATAAATCTTCAGAATATCACCGACTCTGCTAATCAGCTGCTTTGCTTCGTCCTTGATATCCGCACTTCCGGAATCAAACAAAATTCCGCCGCTGAGGGTCAGCATGACATACTGGTTATCTGGAGACTGGGACAGCTCGATGGAATCCTCAATATTCTTCTTCTCCGCATTTTTGGCAACCTCTGAATAAATCTCATCCGCTTTATCCTTCAGTTCCTTTTGCTTCTGCTCCTCGTATTCTGCCTCCCGGTTATCGGCTTCGTCTGTCTCCTCAGCAGCTTTACCCAGATCATTGATATACTCGTCCAATTCATTTAACTGACTGGCACCGCTGGAAACCAGCTTACCCTCGCCAATGGCCTGGGCCCCTCCACTTAATATACTGAAATCGCCAGACATGGACGCTACCAGCTGCTCATATTTCTCCTGGTCTACCGAAGACATGGAGAACAGCAATACAAAGAAACAAAGCAACAAGTTCATCAAATCGGAAAATGTGGCCATCCACCCATCGGTTTTGATTTCCTCTTCTTCTTTCTTCTTTGCCATTATGCCTCACCACCTTCGGCTTCACCTTCGTCACCACCAAGCTTTGCACGCACTGCAGGAGCAAGGAATGACTTTAATTTCTCTTCGATGACACGTGGGTTCTCTCCTGCCTGAATAGACAAAAGCCCCTCCACCATAACTTCTTTCATCATAATCTCTGATGTATTGTTGGCCTTTAACTTAAACGCCACTGGTGTACACAGCCAGTTGGCAATCAGTGAACCATATAAGGTTGTCAGCAAAGCTACCGCCATGTTTGGTCCAATCGTAGCCATATCGTCCAGCTTTTTTAACATGTTTACCAGACCAATCAGGGTACCAATCATACCCCAGGCAGGTCCCATACCAGCCCAGTTCAGCCAGAAAGAAATCTTATCATTATGTCTTGTATCCACTGCGGCAAGCTCGGTCTCCATGATGCTTCGTACCAGCTCCGGGTCCGTACCATCCACAATCAGCATAATTCCTTTCTTGAGGAACTCATCTTCCAGATTGTTGGCCGCCTCCTCCAGAGCAAGCAGACCTTCCTTACGTGCTACATTAGATAAATCCAGAATACTGCGAATGGTCTCTGCCTCATTAGACTTTGGCATCTTGACCGCCAATGTGAATGTCTTCAGATTCGCAACGAACTCCTGAATATTTTTACATGATACCAAAATACAGCACAAAGAACCTCCAATCGTAACGAAAATGGAAGTTAGGTCATAAAAGTTTCCCATAGCAGCAAATCCCTGAGGACCTGTTACAATACCTAATACAACGAAAAAGACGCAGGCTACCAAACCTATGAGTGTAGCTAAAT
>CAZSGT010000352.1:0-3006 GCA_964606215.1 uncultured Lachnospiraceae bacterium | reverse complement strand
TATGCAATCAATCTGTCTTCTTGGTACTCAATATTTTGAAGTTTGTAGGAAATCTCAAATTTCAAATTGAAGATTGCTCCCTGCACAGGCGGAGTATTCCCAGCAGCTTTGCCTTTATTCATTCGGAAGAATTCAAAATTACCGCAAAAATCAAAAATATAAAATCTCTGCTTGTCTTCACCGTCAAGCAGTGTCGGACATATCCTTGTACCACGTCCAATCATCTGCCAAAACTTTGCCTTACTCATTACCTTTTTGAAAAATACCAGATTAAGTATTTCCGGCACATCAATGCCCGTATCCAGCATATCAACTGAAATAACAATCTGCGGCATCTTTTTTGCATCGGAAAATTCATCAATTGCACTCTGTGCATATGTCATCTGGTTATCAATCACCTTTGCAAAATCCTGTAAATGTGGATATTCCAGATTAAAAACTTCCAAAATCTTCTCTGCATGTTTATGATTCCTGGCAAAAATAATCGTCTTACCAATTTTTTGCCCATAATCAATTTTTATTCCGTCTCTCATGAGAATGTGAAGTACCTGACGAATCGTATCTGCATTAAATATCCATGCATTCAAAGCGGAAGAACTGATACTTTCCGGTATCATACCATTTTCATTCCGAAACGTAGCTTCGTAAATCTCTTTATCATCTGGTGACAAATCATCATATACTATCCCCTGCTCAATAAACTTTAGCTTGCTTTCTATGGAAACATAGTCGACAAGATATCCATCTTTGACCGCCTGCTCCAAATCATACCCATATGTTGGAACACCATTCTCTAATTCAAATATTCCATATGTATTCTTATCAATTTCTTCTTTTGGTGTTGCTGTCAAACCTACAAGCGGCGCATCAAAATAGGTGAATATATCCTTGTATTTATTATAAATTGAGCGATGGGCCTCGTCACAAATCACAAGGTCAAAATGTCCACATGTGAACAATCTTCCTTCCCCATCACTTACAGTGTCAATACAATGCATCATCGTCTGATAGGTTGAAAAAACACAATGTGCCGTACAATTCTCCTTTTCCTCTACCAAATTTGTACATGAAAGAGTTGGAAGCAGATTAACAAAACTTCTTTTTGCCTGTGTCACCAGTGCATTGCGATCCGCCAGAAAGAGAATGTTTTTTACCCATCCGGCGTCCAACAGCAATTTACATAACGCAATAACCGTCCGCGTCTTTCCGGAACCCGTCGCCATAACCAGAAGTGCTTTCCTTCGGTTCTTTTCGTCAAAACTATCACAGACAGCCCTGACAGCTGCCTCCTGATAATATCTCCCGGCAATTTCTTTATCTACCGCAATACTTGACAGCACCGTTCGCATTGCCAAAAGATTAAACCACTTCTCCAAATCCCTCTTAGAGTATATAAAGGCACATTTACGCTCCGGATATTGCCCGTCCACAATTCTCGTATCAAAACCATTTGTCAGAAATACAACTGGTCTGCGATTATATTTTTTCTCTAAAATATCTGCATACAATTTTGCCTGCTGACGGCCCTTAGCCACATCCACACAGGTACGTTTTGCCTCTATCAGTGCGAGAGGTTTGTGTGTATTATCATAGAGAACATAATCTATCGAACCATTTCCAGACTTATTTGGCATTCCCTGTACTTCTACCTCATTTATCCAGTCTGTTCCCTCTTTCCATCCCGCATCCATAAGCATGGAATCAATATAAAGCTTCCTCGTCTCATATTCCGACAAATCAAGGGGTTTCGGTACATAATGGGACTGCTTTAACTGTCTTCTCGCAGACAGTTCTTCCTTTAACGAAGCATTCTCCTCCACAAGAGATTTTAAATCAGTCTCCTTTTTGGCAAGTTCCTTCTGCTGTTGTTCCAGCAATCCTCTGACGCTTTCCAGCTCCGCTTTTGATTGGGCGGCTTCTTCCCTCCTGACAATCAACTTTTTATCAAAAACATGTTCCTCGTACCTATCTGCATAACAACAGGCAATAAAATCCATATAAACAGCCAGATTCTCAAGGCAGAGCACAGCCTCATCTTTTCCAAGTTTTCTTCCCGTATGTGCCACACTATTTGCACATCTGCGAATGTAGTCCATTCTTTTCCATATATCATCGCCCACAATCTGTCGATACTCTCCCGCATTCATAAGGCTATACAAATTATCCCGATACGGCATTTCCAACTCTGCATCCACAGAATACATCCACTTCAGAGCAAATTCCATCGCCCGGCGGCAGTTGATGATACTCGCTTCCGGGTCCAACACAACAATCCGTTCTGCAGAAATTGCTACATCAGCAAATGTGGAAAATTTTTCTTCTAACTGCAAATAGTCAAAATTTGTTGTCATGGGACATCCCTCCTTTCTCACCCCTATCCAAAATATTCTTGCATTAAGGAATCCATCAAAATTTGTGTTTCATCTAATGATTTTTGTATTTCAGATTTCAATTTGTCGACTTGGTGAACGAAGGCAACAAATTGGTTTTGCAAGTTCATAGGTGGAATACAAATTATAAATGCCCCATATTCTTGTGCATTTATATTTGGTTGTGCAACCATTCTCTGTACTTTCTTGACAAATGATAAATAAAACTCTGTCTTAGTATAATAAAATACATAATCAGATAGCACCAGCTTTTTATTAGGAACAAGTCTAATTAAATATCCTGCATATATACTTTTTCCATGTTTTTCTTCTGAATACATTATTGTTTTTCCAACAGTTGCACCACTTCTTGCAAACAAGATATCTCCATCATACAGAAGATATTTTTCATCATATCTATCTGGTGACTTTACATCATTATTCAATTGTCCATTATCATCAATATCAGTAATTCTAATATATCTACATTCACCATTATAATCTATTGCCGAAGCTCCAGATCCGTATGATAATTTTCCTATTGCAACGTCCTTTAATGTTGCTTGTTTCCATTTCATTGGATTTAATACTGGATCCCCAAACATCTCCACAAATCGGGATTGAACAAGACTGTCCA